>JAPKDK010000324.1 GCA_028872645.1 Verrucomicrobiota bacterium | reverse complement strand
GCCTCTTTGAGTGTATTTAAGTATATGAAACGTTATCGAAACACCTTTTCAATTCCGCCACGCCTGTCTTTGCTTCTGAAGCATTACTTCCGCACTGTGGGCGTAATCTTTAATTCCAATTTTTTCTTGTCGCGAAGCACGGTGATTTTCGTTTCCTTGCCCGCTTTAATGGCTCCGAGAACGGCAGTGTAGTCGTAGATGTTTTTAATGTCTTTACCATCGAATTTTATGACGATGTCCCCGGCTTTGATGCCGGCCTTAGCCGCAGGGCCACCAGCACTTGCGCTTGTAATCTGCAACCCGTCCACTTCCGAGGAGTAATCCGGAATAACGCCGGTATAAGCATTTAAATTCCCGCGAGCGGGTGCTGAACCCTGTTTCACCTTGATATAGTCAGGGCGTTTCATTTCGCCGGCAAGATCAAGAAGGATGCGGCCTGTGAATTGAGCGATGCGTTCCATTCCTTCGTAGTTAAGAGTAGCAGGGTCGTCGGTGGGTTTGTGGTAGTCTTTATGGAGCCCCGTGAAAATCGCGAGGGAGGGAACGCCCTTCGGATCAATTGACCCGTTGTCTGTATTGCGAGGGGGCGCATTCTCCAGCTTGAGGCTGAAGCCGGCGGCGACGTTGCGCTTCTCGATGAGTTTTTTCCAAATGCTCGATGTCCCCAAACCTTGGACGATGAGCTTGTTGTTTTTCAACCGGCCCACCATATCAAGATTGACGTACGCGGTAACATGCTTGAAGGGGATGAGCGGATTTTTGGCGTATTGCGCGGAGCCAATGAGGCCGAGCTCTTCGCCAGTCCACCAACAGAAAATGATGCCGCGCTTGAATTTTTCCGGATGCATTTTGCGCTCAGCCGCCAGCCACGCGGCCATCTCCAGCAACGTGACCGTGCCGGAACCATTATCGTCCGCGCCATTATGAATGAGGCCGGGATTGCCGCCTTTGGGGTTGATGGAGCCGTCGTTGTAACCGAGATGATCGTAGTGCGCGCCGATCATCACGTACTCGGGGTTGTCCGTTTTTACGCCGGGCGGCAAAATGGCGATGATATTTTTATCGTGGCGCTGCACTTGTTTGAGGGCGCTGGTGACGCGAATTTTTACGCCTGGTAATGCAAATCCGAATGCCGCGTGTGGGTTTTCCTTGTCGAGGCCGGTTTGGATTTTTTCAAGATCGCCCTTCCCCGCGGCGGCAAGAAGCTTGTCAGCAAGTTTGTGGCTGCCGGAAATGGCCACCACACCGCTGCTCGCGGAACGACGAATATAATTTACCGGAATGAGCTTGCCGGCATTGTCGGAATTAGGGCCGGCCACAATGATAACGCCTTTCGCGCCGTGCTTTCGCGCCAAGGTGGCTTTGCGCTGGAGGGCGGCGCTGCTCATCAGTTTGCGGCGGCGTTCGGGCTTCACATCCTCGGGCACGTAACGTAGCACCAACACCATTTTGTTGGTGCAATTGAGGCCAGCGTAGGAATCGTAGCCCACGCCCGGCTTGCCCGCCACACCGAGCCCGTAGCCGGCGAAAACCACTTCCGACTCCACGGTGTTATTCACGGAAAACGCCATGGGATTAAAATCCTTACCAAGTTCAAACTTGGTCTCTTTGCCGTCCTTGCCGGTGATGACGAGTTCGTTTTCACCTTTGATAATGTCCACACCATACTTGAACGACATCGGGTGAGTGTAAGTGCCTTCTTTATCGGCGGGCTTGAGGCCAAGCGTTCTCAGCCGACCGATGATGTAATCGCGCGCCTTGCGAATGCCCTCGGAACTGGTGTCGCGACCTTCGAATGCATCGGAAGCAATAATTTCAATTTGCTTCTTGATGTCCGTCTCTGAAATGGCTGCCTCCAATTCAACGGCTTTTCCACCACCACAGGTTTGAATGAAATCACCTCCACCCACTTCAACCGCCACGGCGCGTTTAGGGGCCTTTCCCAGTGCCGCCAAGGCCGCGGCGTGGTCCCAACGGGCTATGAAAAGTTGCGACTTTTTGTCCGCCGTGCGGTTGGAGGTCCACATAAGCTGCTTCCCGTTGGGAGAGAAAACGGGCAGTCCATCAAAGCCATCGGTGTGCGTAACGCGGATGGGCACGCGTTTGCCTTCGGCGTCAACCAAGTACACTTCAAAATTGGAAAAGCCTAGTTTGTTGCTGGCAAACGCCACGTACTCGCCGCTGGGATGGTAATAGGGCGCCCACGACATTGCCTTGAAATTCGTGAGACGCTGAATGTCCGTGCCGTCGATTTTCATTGTGAAGATATCCGCGGTGTCGCCTTTTTCGGTAAAGTGCCGCCAAATGATGCGTTTGCCGTCCGGAGAAAAAAACGGCCCGCCGTCATAGCCGTTCATTTTGGTGAGGCGTTTCTGGCCGGTACCATCGGCGTTCATAATATAAATTTCACCGAAATAGGACGCATCTATCTTGAGACGGGCCTGTTCCTTCGCCGTAAGTTTGGCTTTGCCGTAGGCGTTGCGAATGGAGCAAAAGACAATTTTTTTACCGTCCGGCGAATAGGCACCTTCCGCGTCGTAGCCGTAGGCGTTGGTAAGGCGCTTGGGTGCGGTGCCGTCGCGCCTGAAAGAAAAGATGTCCATTTGCTCATCGTAATCCCAAGAGTAACGGCGCGTCTTGCCGGAAGCGCGGAAATCCAACTCCGCCTTTTGCTTGGCTTTCACCTTGGGATCCACGTGCGAACTGGCGAAGAGCACTTCATCGCTGTTGGGGCAAAAGAACGCGCAAGTGGTTTTGCCATGACCGGGTGACACACGGGCGACGTCGCCGCTTTGCATATCCATCGTGTAGATTTGGTAAAACGGATTGTGTTTTTCGCGTTCGCTTTGGAAAATGATGTGCTTGCCGTCAGGCGAAAAATAGCCCTCGCCACTGCGTCGCCCATCAAGGGTGAGTTGGCGCACGCGCGAGAGGAACTGTGCTTCGTCGTTGGCTTCGTC
>JAPKDK010000038.1 GCA_028872645.1 Verrucomicrobiota bacterium | reverse complement strand
AAAATGAAAAACTTTTTCTCAATTCTGTTGCTGGCCATCGCCCTCGGTTGCGGCGACAGCCACAATCACGATCACGATGGGCACAACCACAATGAAGGCGACGCTCACGGCCACAAGGCTCCGCACGGCGGGGTGTTGGTGAATGTTGAGAATGAATTTTGCCATCTTGAGTTTGTGCTCGAGCCGGACACCACGCGGCTGCAACTACACGCGATGCGCTTTCATCCACGCGAAGAGCCGGTGAAATTTTTTATGAAAAAAATCGAAGCTACCGCCCAAGTCGGTGAAGCTGAGAAAACCATCATATTCAAACCCACCGAACTGGACGGCGTCACTCCAACCGACCAACCCACCTCCGTTTACGTGGCCGAAATCGATTGGCTAAAAGACACACCCACTTTCGCCGGCACCCTCACCGAACTAATAATCGAAGACAAAACACTTACAAAAATAACTTTCCATTTCGCCAAAAAGGAGTAAATTTTCGGTAATGAAGCTTTGGCATGGAATGAGCATTGTGGCGTTGGCGGGATTGCTCGGTTGCGGTCATCAAGCGCCAATTCATCAAAACGTGGTTGTGAAACGTGGTGAAGCAGTGGCACGGCAACCGGCGAATCCCGAGCAACCGTTTATCCAGGAATTACCTCAACCGCCCGAAGTGTCAAAGCCCGAGGAATCGCTCATCGCCAAAGTGGAGACGAAGGAGACCGTCCTTCCCGAAGCGACTGAGCCCGCGCAAAAACCCGAAGCCGGCAAGCCCGCGCCGCCGCCGGTGGAATTGGCACAGCCGGAACAGCCCGCAATGATTGGCGATTACTCCGTCATCAGTTTCGACAAGCTCGCCTCCTTTGCCTACGAAGTGCCCGATGATCCCATCACCGATCCCAAGGCCAAGGCGATCATTGAGAAAAATTTCATCCCGAAAGAGGTCACTGATTTTCACAAAAAGAAAATAGCACTGAAGGGCTACATGCTACCGCTCAAGGTGGAAGGCGGCAAGATCACCGAGATGCTCATCCTGCGCGACCAATCCATGTGCTGCTACGGCACGGTGCCCAAGATCAACGAATGGGTCAGCGTGCGCATGCCCAAGGGAAAAGGCGTGAAGCCGATCATGGACGTGCCCATCACCATCTTTGGAACGCTCAAGGTCGGCGAAGTGCTCGAGAACGGCTACCTCGTCGGCATCTATGAACTAGATGGCGATCGCCTCGGCGGCCCGATTGATTTGTAATCAATCAACCCGCCACACCCGCAAGTCATCAATCGTAATCGGTGTCCCTGAAAACGGTTGGCCCCAAACGGTGGCGCGGCCAGTGAGGGGCTCCACACTTTTTGTCCACAGGAGCTGCCACTCTTTCGGCTCCAACTCGCTGCTGTGCCATACCTTGGCCATCACCCTCCATTTTAGTCCCGGTAGTGACTGGATTTGGAAAGTCATGTGTGACCAATCTCCGGGCACCCACGTATGATCTATCTCGTGCACAAGCACGTCGTTTTGAAAAAGTTTCAACTTCTTTTGGCCGGGACTCACCATCACGCGAAAACCGCTGATGCCATTGAGTCCCAAACCGAATTCCGGAAACTGGCGTCCATTGGCCTCGCATTTGAACCGCGCCGCCACGCGCAGGTTTTCCAATAACGCCGGGCCAAACATCACTCCATGCATTTCCAAAGGGGTTCCCGGCAATTGAAGCGTGCCGCCGGCCACGGCGACTTCACCGTTGAGCACGATCCAACCTTCCGGCAGCGCGGTGGATTGGAAATTCGCCTGCACCAATGGCGTCAGGTTTGTGTCCGCACGCGGCGGCATCACACAGGCGGAAAGAAGTGCGGCGATCGTAAAAAGAAAAATCCAACGCGTCATGGCCGGAGTGTAAACGCCCATCACTCGTTGCGCAATGCCGGCAATAATTTTCCGCGTAGCGCGGCCATGGCGGCGAGCCACGTCCAGAGCAGGCCGCTCAGCAAAATGCCGCCCACCGTCCACGCCAGTAAATCCAGTGGCATTCCTTGGCCGGAGGCATTGAGCGCGGGCCAAACAGCTAAGGCTGCGCTGATGATGCCGCCCGCCAAGCCTAAAACCAACAGCCCGCCGTGCTCGGCCAGCACCAGCCAATGCAGCGCGGATTTGCGGAAGCCGACCGCTTGTAGCAGCGCCAGTTCACCGCGCCGTTCGAGCACGTTGCGAAGCACCACCACGCCGAGTCCCACGCTGCCGAGGAGCAACGCCAAGCCGCCGAGTGCTTGGAAGATGTCGAGGTAGGTATTTTGCACTTGGCTGAATTCCGCCAAGCGGCGCGTGGCGGACGTCAGCTCGAGGCCATAATCTTTCAGCGCAAAATCCAACGCGGCGGCGGTGGCTTTGGGGTGGGCGGAATCAATCAGAAATACATTATACCCGCTGGCGGAGGGGAAGTGTTTCACGAATTGTTTTTCGGAAATGATGAGGTCGCCTTGCAGCACGGAGTTGGCGAGAAAACCGGCGATGCGGATTTTGAACGTGCCACCGGATTCATCGGGATAATCGATGATGTCGCCCACCTTCACGTGCAGCATCCACATGCCGGTGTTCATGTCCACGATTGCGGGAACGCCGTTGCCTTCGGTTTCGGCGAGCACTTCCCAGCCCGCGCCCTGGGCAAAAGTGAACGCGTTTTTATCCGCCAACGCTTTCGGGTTCACGCCCAGCAAGCGCGGCTCGCGGGTTTGGTTGAGATTGAGGCAACTCGCATCATCGCCCGCCCGCACGCGAAACTGCACGAGGCTGGCGGCGGGAATCGCATCGCCATCGAGAGCCATTGCCTCGCGGCCTTTTTGGGTGTTCAAATCAAACAACACTGGCACATCGCTTTGCCCAAAAAACGCAAACCCGCCCGTGCCGCTCCAGCGTTCGCCCGCGCCCTCGTTCGGATCCAGCCGGAACGCGCCCACGGCAATCAGCAAAAACACACCGCACGCCAGCAACCCGATGCACGCGAGACTGCGTCCGCGCCGCCGGGCGCTGCCGCGCCAACCCATCACGCCCAGCGAGGCAAAAGATGCGCCGCCGCCCGCCGCCAGTTTGCCCAACCACGCGTGGCACATGCACAGGCAACTAACGAGCAACAGCATCCCCGCGCCAAAAAATCCACCCGCCTTCATTTGCCCCTGCGCATCCTTCATCGCAAACCCAAGCGCAATCGCGCCCACGGCACCCACGAGCGCGATGATGACTGCCTTGCGTCCCGCCTGGGCCTCGGCGGGTTGGGCGGGTTCACCCTGCAACAAGGCCATGGCGCTGGCGCGGCTGAGTTTGCGCACCGTCAACCAAATGGTGAACAACGCTACAAACAATCCGCCGAGCACACCGTACAACACCGTGAGCGGTTCGGCGTGGTACACAATGCTGCCGTTGCCGATGGCGCCGCCCCATTCGGAGTTGAGGAGTTTGACGAGGGTCTGCGTGTATTCCAGCCCCGTCCAAGCGCCGAGCGCCGCGCCGAGCAGCGCGAGCACAAGCCCCTCGGCAAGCAGCAGATTGCGGACGGTTTTGCCGGTGAAGCCGATGGCGAGAAGGGTGCCGATTTGCGGTGCGCGCTGTTCCACGCCGAAGACAAAAAGGAGGCCCATCAAGATGAGCGCGGCGAGCACGAGAAAAGAGCTGAGGCCAATGAACAGCCCGCCAAAGTCGCTGGCGGATTGTCCGGTGATCGCATCGGTGCGCACATCGCGGAACACGAGGCCGATTTGCGCGGGGTCGAGTTTGTCGCGCAGTGCGGATTCAATCTCGGCGCGTTTGCCTTCGGTAAACGGGTATCGCACCGTGGTGGCTTCGCCGTAGCGATTGGCCCAAAGTTTTTGGCTGGTCTCCAGCGCGACGAATGCTTTCGGTGTGCCGCGATGTTGTTTCCAGTAATCCTCGTCTTGGTCGCGGATGCGGCTGGAATCAAAATCAATGCCGGGATTCCAGTCGCGCAAATTGTCCTTGTCGACGATGCCGGGAAAGTTGGGCATCAATTCGCGCCACCCCGGCTCTTCCGTGGGTACGATGCCAGCGACGGTGAAGGTGTGGTGGCGTTCTTCCAATTGGCGGTTGAGGCCGAGCACGTAATAATCTACTTCAATTTTGGCACCGACTTTTGCGCCGAGGTCATCGGCGAGCCATTGGGTGATGAGCATCTCATCGCCGGTGGGTGTATTTTTAAAGAAGCCTTCGCTAACGCCGGAAACCATTGAGTACGGCACGGCATTCGTGCCGATGCGAAATTCGTTGGCAATGTACGTGAGCGCCGTTTGGGAATCGGCAGTGGCCTTCAGCGTGTTGGCATCGAGAAAAATACGGTCGGTGCGAAGGTCGATGACGTTGTCTTTTCCATTTTCAATTAGCACCAATTCTGCATCCGCCAATCGCCACTCATTTTTTATTTTTGCATTGGCCGATTGCACCAATTCCTTCGTCGGCATCAGCCCACTCGCAAGCATGGCGTTGGCGCGGTTGGGCAGTTCAGCTTTTTTTTGCAGCCACGCAAGCGGCACGAAAACATTGAAGGGTGGCACGGCGCCGGGGCGCAGGCTGAAGTTGGCTAACTCAGAATCCACACCGGTCACTTTGGCGACAGTGAGCGTCAATCGCGCCGTGAGGTCTTCGGCCACCGAGAGCGGGGCATCACGCGGGAGCACACTCGGCTTGGCAATGCGCAGGCGAAATCCATCACCGGCCTTGAGCCCAAGCTGCGCGGCAAGGCGCGGATTAATGAGGGCTTCGCCGTCCTTTAAGATCGGTGGTCGGATTGATTTCAGTCGGGCATGTCTCCAAAACGAATCGTCGATGCCGATGAGTTGGATTTGATTGGCGCGTTTTTTTGTGTCCGTAACATATCCGGCAGCGTTCAATTTGAGAATCGGAGCAAAATGCGTTTTGTCATCGAGAGCTATGGCGTTTGCCAGATCCGCACGAAAGAATCGATCGTGCTGCACGAGTGCAGCTTGGATGTGGCCAAGGCGTTGTTCGGCTTGGTTTTGGAGCGTTCTTTTCACTGAATCGCCGACTACCAACGAACCGGTTAACACCGCGCCGGCCACGATGGCGCCGAGCAGCGTGCCCAAGTGCGAGCGCGCGTGATGCGTGAGGCTGTTGAAAATGAGTCGGCCGCGGGTCATGTTTTTATCTGACCATCTTTAAGTTCCATGGTGCGGGCCATTCGGCCGGCGAGTTTTTCAGAGTGGGTGACGGTGATGAGGGTGACGTTTTCCTCGGCGTTCAACTCGATGAGCAATTGGCCGAGTTGGTCGGCGGTGGCTTGGTCGAGTGCGCCGGTGGGTTCATCGGCAAGCAGGAGTTGGGGTTGGTTGATGAGTGCGCGCACCACGGCCACGCGTTGGCGTTCGCCACCGGAAAGTTGGCCGGGCCGATGAGCGAGCCGTTCGCCGAGGCCCACGCGGTCGAGCAGGCGGCGGGCGCGTTCTTCATCGTTGGCGGTGGCGCGTCCGTGGGCGAGCGTGGGCACGAGCACGTTTTCCATCACCGAGCATTGCGGTAACAAATGGTGGCTTTGGAAAATAAACCCCATCTCGCGATTGCGTAGCAGGGCAAGTTCGTCGGCGTCCAAGCCAAGTAAATCGCGCCCGTCAAAATTGATAGTGCCGCCGGTGGGTTGATCGAGCGTGCCGATGAGGTTGAGCAACGTGCTCTTGCCGCAGCCGGAGGGGCCGACGATGGCAATGGATTCGCCGCGCGCCACTTCCATCGACAAGCCGCGCAACACCTCCAACGGCGCGCCGCCCTCGGCCGAGGGGAATTTGCGGGAAATGTTTTTTAGCGAAAGCAGTGGTGCGTCGTTTGACATGAGCTATTCTTTTATCCAACGTTTAGATTTGAGTTCGAAGCGGGGGAGGGATTCGGTCGCGACGATTTCCACGGGGACGCGGAGGTTGAGTTGGGTACGAACGGTTTCGATGATTTGTTCGGCGAGTGCTTTTGGGTCGGCGTCGGGGTGGGGTTCGATGCGGAGGCGGAGTTCGGCCATTTCGGTTTTTTGGGAAATGACGACTTGATATTCGGCGACGCCTTCGAAGAGTCGAAGGGTGTGCTCGAAGGCGGAGGGGTAAATGTTAACGCCGCGAATGATGAGCATGTCGTCGGCGCGGCCGAGGATGCCGCCGCGCAGAATGAGGGCGTCGCCGTGGGTCTCGGGGCGCACGAGGTCGCCGGTGCGGTAGCGGAGCAAGGGCATCGCGGTGCGGGTGAGGGTGGTGAGGATGAGTTCGCCTTCCTCGCCGTCGGCGACGGGTTGGTTGGTTTCGGGGTGAACGATTTCGGCGAAGTAGGCGGCGTCGATGATTTGCAGATTATTTTTTTCGCGCGGCCACTCGTGGGTGACGGGGCCGACTTCGGTCATTCCGTGATGATCGAAAACTTTTGCGTTGGGCCAAGCGCTCTCGATGCGTTCGCGCGTGGCGGGGATGCTGCCGCCGGGCTCGCCGGCGACGATGATGGTTTTGAGTTTGGCGCGCGAAAGGTCGATGCCTTCAAGTTTTGCAACTTCCGCCAAGCGCAGCGCGTAAGTGGGCGTGCAGCAAAGGAGGGTGACTTCGTTTTCCAACAGGATGCGCAGGCGCGTGGCACTGCCGAGGCCGCCGCCGGGGAAGCAGAGGCAACCCATTTGCGCGGCGGCTTCGTAGGCCATCCAAAAGCCAATGAAGGGGCCGAAGGAGAATGCGAACAGCGCGCGGTCGGCGGGCGAGATGCCAGCCGCGCGGTAGACTATTTTCCAGCTTTCCAACATCGACCGCCAGCTCTCGGGCGTGTCGAGCCAGCGTAATGGTTGGCCGGTGGTGCCGCTGGTTTGGTGGATGCGGTTGTATTGCGCGATTGGAAAAGTGAGGTTGCTGCCGTAGGGCGCGTGGGCGGTTTGGTCGGCGACGAGTTCGTCCTTGGTGGTGAAAGGGCAGCGCGCGGCGAAGTCTTCGAGGCTGCCGATGGAGTCGTCGATACCGGTGGACGCCAGCTTCGTTTTGTAAAACGCATTGGCGGGGCGCACCGCGCGGATGAGGGCGCGGAGTTGCTCGAGCTGTTGGGTGCGAATAGGTTCCCGACCGGTTGACGGCGCATCGGCCATTCAGTTATTTGGCTTCCTTGTTGGCGGCGGACTTTTCCGCGGGCGGGGGTTTGGGCGGGTTTTGGGTGACGAGATAACCGCCCAGCGCGGCGAGGCAAATGCCGAGGATGAAGGGCGGCTTCACAAAAGCCCAGTTGCCCTCCTTGGTGGTGTTGACGATGGCGTTCACGATGGGCGCGCCGGCGAAGATGATGGACATCACGATGGGTACATAAATCGGCGGGTTCGGCGACGCGCCAAATGCAAGTAGCACGCCGAGCGCGCCAATCGCGCCGAGGATGCCGGCGATGAGCGACCACTTCAGGCCCTTGGTCGGGTACGCCCAAAACTCAATCGGGCCACCTTTGAGTTTCAGAAGAATCAGCGGCGCGATGACCGCCGTGAGAAAATACGCGAGGCCCACCCAAAGGAACGCCATAATACGGCCGTGCTCTTTATTTTCCATATTGGTCGAGCCGGTGTGCATGCACACGCCGTAGACGCCCCAGCAGGCGACGGTGAGAAGGGCCCAAGCGTACCAAGGGAAACCGGATGCGGTAGTAGTTACTGCCATAATTTTTGTGACTTTAGTTTTGGGTTATTTGGTTTTGGATTGGTTTGCTTTAAACTTTAATCGGCCAACTTATCCGCCAGCGCGGCTTCAATGAGGTTGGCAATTTCGGGCGGGATGGTGGCGGCTTTCATTTCGCCGGTTTCGGTGCGGCGCACGCAAACGACGGTGAATCCGCCGCGCGCGACTTCCGTGCCGTCTACACGAAAATGAAATTGATACGTGATGGATTTGCTGGTCTTTGCGCTGACGAGCAAATGAATTTCTACTTCATCTTCAAACTTCAGTGGCTTTTTAAAATCGCAATGGCTGTGCACGCGCGGCCAGCCGACGTCAAGGTCGTGATCTACAATCGACCGCCCCAGTGAGCGGAAGAACGCGTGCTCGGCGAATTCCATATAGCGATAAAAATTTGAAAAATGAACAATGCCGGCCGCGTCCGTTTCATTGAACTCAACGCGTCGGGTGATGGTGAATTCGTGCTGTGCCATTTAGGCCTTCGTGAGGTTTGGGGTTAACGTGCCGAACAACGCGGCCATCTCGGCGGCCATTCGTTCGATGCAAAATTGGTTGCGCACGGCCTTGCGCGCCTTGAGGCCGAGGGCCTTGGCTTTGGTTGGATTGTGCAGCATTTTTTCGATGGCGTCGGCGAGGTTTTCTGGCCCATCGTGTTTGTAGCACACGCCGCCGCCGGTGGCTTCCACCAATTCCGGAAAAGACGCGCACTGCGGCTGCACCACCGGTACGCCCGCCGCCATCGCCTCGATGATATAAAATCCAAAGGATTCCCCAAACTGCGCGGGCACGGACAGCACGGAAAGCGATTTCAGGAAATCCTGTTTCGCCTCGCGGCTGAGGTTGGGATGAAATTCCACATCGCCCAACAACGCCTTCGCGTGCAGCCGCGCGCGCATCCGCTCGACGAAGGGCTCGTCCATCGGCCGACAGCCGCCGCCAATTTTCAGGCGCAGTTGCGGAATGGAATTGCCGGCCTTGAGCTTGATGAAGGCGTCGATGAGCGTGTCGAGGCCTTTGTCTTTGCACAGTCTGGCGAAGAAACCGATGACCGGCGGATTCGGTGCCACGGGTTCGGCAGTGTAGCCGGCGTGGCTGATGCCGTTGTGAATCACGCGCACGCGATCGTCGGTCAATTTGAGTTTGCCCCGCATCAGTGCCGCGTAAAATTCGCTGGGCGCGATGAAGCATTCGACCTCGCTCGCGCGTTCGGCCATCAGTTCCCAAACCGAATCGCGCAAGCCCTCCGCCATGTTGTCGATGTATGGCGCTTCGTTTTGCAGCAGGCAAACCACCGGCGCGCCGAGGGCTTCTTTGAGCTGCCGCGCCAGTCCGAGTAGCATCGAATTGGAAAGGCAAATGACGTCCGGTCGCGGCTGGGTTTTTAGCCAGTTGATGAGCTGCGCCAGCTCACGCGCTTGATGGCCGTCCTCGCCGCGCAGCATCGAGAGTGTGATTGCGCCGACGTCCTCGGCATTCGTTCCCCCCATTCTACTGGAGGCCAAATTCAACAACCGTTCCGACCCCACCAGCCGATGTACCCAATTCGGCGCGTTGCGATAGAACGGCGATTTCTGTTCCAGATACACATTTACGCCATTATAAAAAATTGGCGTGCCGGCGGTTTGATTTTCCTCATCCAACATCAGCGGCAAATAAAGCGGAACCATCGTCACCTCGTGCCCATCCTTTCGCAACGCCGCGACCAGCGCGTTATCGCGGAAGCAATTTCCGCAATACATATTACCCGCGCCGGGAGTGATTTGGATGATGTTCACGGGAGGGGTTCACCTAAAGGCAGTGAATCTGGCACGGGACAAAAATCTTCGATGCATTTGAACATTTTTGAAAAATCTTTATTCACGTCACCGGATAAACAATCGGTCACATCGCCGGCGACGTCGGGGTATTTTTTGACCAGTTTGCTGAAGCTGAAATTTTCGTTGTAAAAGGCGTAGCAAAGTTTGCGCATGTTTTCGATGCCTTCGCGGAGGTCGGTGGCGTATTCGGTGAAGCGTTCGGGGGAAAGGTCGTTGGCCTCGAAGGCTTCGTGGGCGGCGTCGGCGGCCATCACGCCGCTCTTGAGGGCGAGCATGAGGCCGCTGGAAAATACGGGATCGAGAAAGCAAAAGGCATCGCCGAGCAGCAGGAGGCCGTGCGTGCCGCAGTGGCGCGAGTGGTGGGTGAATTCGTTGGTGATATAATATTCGCCGAATTGCGTCGCGGGTGCGAGGTTGTTTTTCACCCATTGATTGTTTTCAATCTCGCGCTCAAGCATCGCCTTGGGATCGCGCACGCCGTCGCGGCTGAGGTATTTCCCCTCGGCCACCACGCCAACGCTGGCGCGGTTGTCGTGCAGTGGAATCCACCAAAACCACCCTTTTTGCGGCACAAACGCCACGCCGGTCGCGCCTTCGTCGATGCCTTTTTGCCGCACGGCGCCCTTATAATAGGTCCACACGGCGATTTTGTTGAGGAAAGGATCGCGCTCGCGCCAGCCGTTGCGGGTGGCGGTGAGGGCTTCCTTGCCGGTGGCGTCAAAGGTGAGGGGTGCGCGGAATTCCTTTTCCTCGCCGTCCTTCGTGACGGCGCGCACGCCGACAACCTTTTTGCCTTCCCAAATTAATTTTTTCACTGAAATTTCCTCGATGACTTCCGCGCCCTTATCGCGGGCGTTGTTGAGGAGCATTTCGTCAAACTCCGCGCGCATCACCTGCCAAGTTTGCGCAACGGTTTCGCGGTCATAGCGGTCAAAAAAATAGAATGGCTGGCTCGCCTTGCCATCGGGTGAGATGAACTGCACGCTGTGTTTTTTGGTGAAGGCCGATTGCTTGAGTTTTTCAATCATGCCCAACCGCTTAAGAGGTTGGTAAGTGAAGGGCAGGAGCGACTCGCCGATGTGATAGCGCGGGAATTTTTCGCGCTCGAGCACAAGCACGCGGCGGCCATGTTCGGCAAGGATGGCGGCGGCCGCGCTGCCGGCGGGACCCGCGCCAATGATAATGACGTCGTAAGTGTTAGTGTCCATCCACTATTCTACCACATGAGATGCTGGAGGCAAAATCTCTACGATCTCCGCCAAGTGATTTCCGTTCAGGTTGCGGTGAATATTGCAGCGACCGTACAGTTCAGTGGAATCGGGTAGCCCCAATGCCTCCGTGATGAGCGGATCAGAGTTCACCCGAAAATATGCTTGTGGGCAGCTTTGGTGTAGGATGGTGTGATCGGCGAGGATGGTGCCAAGCGGCACGCTTTCGCCAAGAATCAATTCGCGCGCGGCTTCGGGGAATTGCTCGAGATGAATCGCAATCGCGCCAAACTCCACCGGTTGATTTTTCTCGCCCGCTTCGAGGATAACCTCGCGCGTGTAAGCGCCCTTGGTTGCTTCGCGGTTAACCATCCGCAGATGAATGCGCGCGCCGTGAAAATGCTCAAGCGTGGGCGTCATGTCGTCGGCATGCACGAGCAGTTTGCGATAGGGCTCGGGCATATCCGCGCCGTCGATGGGAAGCAGCTCGGGTGGAGCGACGCCGCTGCGTTGGTAAAAATCGAGCAGAGGCCGCGCGGCGTCGTGCAGGGAAAGTGTAGATGCGGGAGTGGACATCAGGCGTAGCGTGCGTTGCGGTGTTCGGGCAAAAAGAATTCGTGCAGCAACCGGTCGACCTGCAAAAGGCCTTCGCGGTTGATGCGCACGGTGTCGCCTTCGATGTTGAGGTAGCCCCATTCCTTGATGCGTTGGAGCGGTTCCGCGAAACGTTGTTGTGGATTCACGCCAAATTTTTTCTCAAAATAATTCAAACTCACTGAGCCCAACTTGAGCTGCAAAATAAATTCACGAATCAGCCGTTCGTCATCGCTCGGCGTCAACGCGCGGTGGATGGGCAGATCGCCGGCCTTCACGCATTCCACGTACGGATCGAAATCGTGATGGTTTTGATAATGCACACCGCCGATGTGGCCGAAGGACGCTACGCCCAGCGAAAGCAAATCCGCGCCGGCCCAGAGTTGGTCGCGGTATTCGAAGGCGGTTTTTGCTTTGTCCTTCACCGCCGTGTACGCGCTGCCGATGGTGTAGCCGGCGGCCTCGAGCTCGGCAAAGGCGTAGTCGGTCCAGCGGCGTTTGGTTTCCCAATCGGCCACCGGCGCGGTGAGTTTGCCGTCCTCCTGCATTCGTTTGTAAATGGTGGTGTTGTACGGCACTTCCATTTGATAAACCGTCACGCTGTCGGGCGACATCTCGATGGTCTTGGCCACGCACGCCTTCCAGTTGTCCTCCGTTTCGTCGAGCATCCCGGCGATGAGGTCGATATTGATTTGCGGGAAGCCCACTTCGCGCGCGAAATTATAAGCGCGGTCAATCTCGCCCCCGCGATGCGCGCGTCCGTTAATTTCTAAAATGTGATCGTCAAAATTCTCTGCGCCCAAGCTCAGCCGCGTGACGCCCACCTCGCGAATAACTTTCAGCTTCGCATCCGTCAACGTCCCCGGCTCGCATTCAAACGTCACCTCCTCAACCGCATCCCACGGCAGCAACGCCTTCATTCCATCGGTGAGATACCGCAGTTGTTTCGTCGAAAGATAACTCGGCGTGCCGCCGCCAAAATAAACAAAGCGTGGTGTGCGTCCGCCGATGAACGGTTTGCGCGCGTAAATCTCCAACTCTGCCAACGAGGCATCGAGATAGCTTTTAATCGCCGCCGAATCCTTGTCCGTATACACGCGGAAATAACAAAAGTGACATCGCTTGCGGCAAAACGGAATGTGCAGATAAAGTCCCAGCGGCGTTCCGTCGACGGGGGGCCGCTCCATCGCATCAATCACCTCCGGGACCGCATCCGTTTTCCAAAAAGAAAACGGGGGATAGTTCGAGACAAAATAATTGCCCACCGTCGTCTGGGTTTCCAGCTGCGGCTTGGCCGAGGGTTCGAGAGGTGTGGTGTTCATTTCTTTTTTGCGCCGAGGCAATACAACGTGCCGTCCTCGCTGCCGATGATTATTTTTCCGTCCACCACCGCCGGCGAAGCCGTGATGCTGTCCTCTGTTTCAAAACTTGAAAGCAGTTTGCCATCCTTCAGCCGCACGATGTACAGCCGCCCATCATTCGATCCCACAATCACTTTGCCGCCGCACACCACCGGCGAACTGTTCACCTGTCCGCGCGTGCTGAAGGTCCACACTACTTTGCCGTTATCGCGTCGCACGCAGTGCAGTCGCTTGTCTTCGCCGCCGAATAGCACGCGGTCTTTTGTGAGCGCCGGTGAGGAAGAATAAGGGAACAGTCGATCTTTATATTGCCACACCACTTTCTCCGATTTGAGGTCGATGCACAAAAACGCGCAGTCGTGATGGCCCACAAACGCGCGCCCGTCTTCTGCGGCGATGCTGCCAATGATATGCGACTGTGCGTCAATGGATTTGTCGCGCTTGCCCTTGGCGATGTCGATGATGTGCAGCATCGCATCGCAGCCACCAAACATCGTGCGGCCATTGCTCAATGCCGGCGAGCCGTTCACATAATTTTCCGATTCGTATGCCCAAATCTTTTTGCCGGTCTTCGCATTGAGGCAATAAAGAAAAAAATCGTGGCTGCCGATGATGATGTAGGTTTGCTTGCCATCGGGGCTTTTGGTCCAATTCGGTCCACCGGTAATTTGGTCGCCCGTTTCAAATTTCCAAATCTCCTTACCGGTCTTTGCGTTCAACGCAAAAAACATTCCGAAGCTGTTGCCGAAAAAAACTCGCCCATCCAAAAACAAGGCTGGCGCTTCAATGGGTTCTTTTGCATCAAACTCCCAAAGCTTTTTGCCGTCGGCCAAATTCAGCGCATAAAATTTCCCGTCATCCGCGCCAAAATAAACCCGCCCATCACCTACCACGACAGAAGCCCTCACCGGTTTCTTGGCATTAAACTTCCAAAGTAGCTCCGGCTTATCCGGCACCGCCCCCGCGGCCACGCCGGTGAGACCGCGATTGCCCCTAAAAATAGGCCAATCCGCCCCGCGCAACATCGGCGCGACTAGCATAATAATGGTGAGAATCCAGTGTTTCATAATGGAAAACGTCCCTCATTGGACGTGGGCTGCTCCATCCGCTTTCAGAAAATATCCTCCAAAACTAGGCATAATGCAACGTAAAAAAGTACGTGAACGTATGGTATTTCCTCTTTGCAAACTTCCCTTGCTGCCTTGGGAATTTAGTATTAAAAATAAGTCCATGAATCCTCGCGAGGCGTTGTTGGCGCTCAATCTATTGCCGGAGTTGGGGCCGGTGGGGATGCGGCGGTTGCTGGAGCAGTTCGGCGATGCGCCAGCCGTGCTCGCCGCGCCGGCGCGGGCGTTGATGGAGGTGGACCGCATCGGCCCGAAAGTGGCCGGGCTCATCACGCGTTGGGAAAATCACGTGGACCTCGCCGGCGAGTTGGAGCGTATCCGGAATTTTGACTGCACGTTGCTCACGCAGGAAGACGATTTGTATCCGCCTTTGTTGCGCGAAATCTATGACCCCCCAATTATCCTCTACGTGCGCGGCAAATTGAAGGAACGCGACCGGCACGCGATCGCGATGGTCGGCACGCGGCAATCCACGCTCTACGGCCGCGAAGCGTGCGGACGCTTGGCTGGCCAACTCGCCGCCAGTGGCATCACGGTGGTCAGCGGCGGCGCGCGCGGCATCGACACCGCCGCGCACGAAGCTGCACTGCGCGTGGGCGGGCGCACTATCGCTGTGCTCGGCACCGGCATGGATATTGTTTACCCCGCTGAAAACATCGTACTCTTCAAACGCATCGCGGAGCAGGGCGCGGTCATCACGCAATTCCCATTCGGCCGCCGCGGCGACAAGCAAAGTTTTCCCATTCGGAACCGCATCGTCGCGGGCATGACGCAAGGCACTATCGTCGTCGAGGCTAATCGCTCCAGCGGCGCACTCATCACCGCCAACTTCGCCGCCGAATACGGTCGCACTGTTTACGCCGTGCCCGGCCGCATCGATTCCCCGCGCAGCGCCGGTTGTCATGGTTTGATAAAAGACGGCGCCCAGCTTTGCGAATCCGCCGAGGACGTGTTGGCCGAGTTCGCCAACTTCAATTACAGTTCCAACGAACACCCCGAGTTGCCGCTGCCCGCGCTCACGCCCGCCGAGCAATCCATTTACAACGTGCTCACCCACGAGGAAATGCAACAGGACGCCATCATCCGCCGCAGCGAGTTGCCACCCGCCCAAGTCTCGGTGGCCCTCCTCCAGCTCGAGATGAAAAAACTAATCCAACAGCATCCCGGCCGCCTCTTCACCCGCGCACGGTAAATTAAGGATTGGCAGTCGTTCACGTTCGGCAACAATCCGCCTGTGAGCATCAGATTTGTAATTGGGATTTTTTTAGCCA
>JAPKDK010000323.1 GCA_028872645.1 Verrucomicrobiota bacterium | reverse complement strand
CGGGCGACGTAGTGGCGCGCCAAGCAGGGAAGGCCGCTTGCGCGGCGTCGATGGCGGCTTGCGCCTCGGCGCGTCCGCCCAGCGCATATTCGGTGACCGTCTCACGCGTGTCGGCAGGGTTGAGATTGGTAAACGTGTCGCCCGAAACCGCCGACACCCATTCGCCATTAATGAAATTTTTGTATTGCTTCATAAATCAGGAGGCCGCGAGTGTGCCGCAAGCGCGAGTGATGAGCAAGTTCCACCTTGCATGGCTATTTGGAGCGGTTACGCAGGATGACTAGGGGCACGGGGTTTGCCCGCCATCGGACTCGAATGGCTGTGGGGTAGCCACCCTCGGAAGGGCCGTTGTTATATGCGCCAAGGACGATATCCACATCGCCATCGCCATCGAGATCGGCGGCATCCATTGCCAACCAGCGACTGTCAGCGGCGGGCAGGGCGAGCGGAGTGAACTTCAGGGGTTGGTCCTGGCGGAGGAAAACAAACCCGCCGGCGGGGTCGCGTTGGTAGTCGGCAAAGAAGGCGGTGGAGGCAATGTCGAGATCTCCATCGCCATCAAAATCGTGAGCCACGGCCCGAAACGCACCGGGTTGTTGGTAAAAGAGCGCTTCGCGAAATTGATTGTGGCCGTCGTTCAAGTGTAGCCGAACGCCGTGATAAGGCTTGATGGGCGCGGGGTTGACCTCGCCGTTGTCGCCATTTGTAATGAGCAGATCGGGATGGCCGTCCTTATTAAAATCGACGACTTCAATATGCGTGTGCCCCCATGCAGGGTGGCGTTCCAGAATTTGGCGGTGCTCGAATTTGCCGGGGCCGGTGCTGATGAATAGATGAACCGCCTCGCGTGCCTGGCCTGTGAGGATGACAAAGTCCGGGATGCCGTCAGCATTGAAATGGCCGCTGGCCACGCTGACGGAGCCGGGCTGATTTAGCAACGGGTGGCGTTCGTACTTTCCGCCGGTGTTTTCTAACCAGAACGCGCTGCCGAGCATGTGCCCGTATTCGCACACCACGAGGTCTTCACGGCCATCGTTGTTGAGGTCCACCGCCAACACATCCGCCGGCCGGTGCAGGGGCTGTGGGAGGAGCGATGTGGTTTTTCCGTTTTCCCAACGTACCAGTGCGCCGCGGGGATCCACCGAGGGCCGGAAGCTGCCGATGAGCGTGCCCCATGCACCGGTCTTGTCGAGTTGCCAACGTGAAACGGCGCCGCCGGGCTTCACCGGTTCGCGCCATTGGCCATCTGCGCCGAGCCGGTGCAGCGTGCTGGTGGGTTGGTGGGCAACCCATAATTCGTTCTCGCCAATTTTTATGTACATGCATTGTGCGTCAAAAGGGGTGGAGGGTTTTTCCACCGCAAATAAATCCAGCAGTCCCGGTGGATTAGGATTCAAGGTGATAGGTTTTTCGAATTCCGATTTGTTGATGTAGTAAAAGCACACATCAGTCCATTGCTTAATCGACATCACCGGCGCGGATGGAAATATTTTTGCGGCAAGCACGCGTTCAAATCCGTTGGTGGATGACAGGCCGGTGTGCGGCGGCATCATCCCCAGCCACGGCATCATGCGCTTGAGCGCGAGGTCCCAATTTTCGGTGCTCAACACTGAAGGCTCCGGCCGCACATGGCAGGTGACGCACAGGGTTTTCGAAACGGACTCGCCGTGTTTGAGTTGTTCATGTTGGGCTTGGGAGTAGTTGGGTTTGACTTCAGGCTCGGGTTTGGGCTCGGGCAACTTGGCGGGTGGGGAGTGGGTGCCGGTGATGCCCCACACTTTCACTGTGCCGTCAAAGCTGCTCACGGCCAGTCCTCCGCCTTTCGGATTCCAAGCCAGGCTGTGAACCGGGCTGGTGTGCCCACCCAGAGAATCAAGCAGCTTGCCAGTGGAGGTGTTCCAAACCTTGCCCGTGCTGTCATCACTGGCCGTGGCCAATTGCTTGTCATCCGGACTCCATTCCAGTGAATTAATAAAGCCGGTATGTCCGCTCATTGTCCGTAGCAGTTTGCCTTGGTCGGTGTCCCAAACCTTGGCGGTAGTATCCCAACTGCCGCTGGCTAACCGGTCGCCGGCCCGATTCCATGCCACGCAATTGGCACAGGCTTGATGGCCGCGCAAAACGTGGAGCGGTCGACCGGTGGAAGCAGACCAAACCCGCACCGTGCGGTCGTCGCTGCCACTGGCCAAGCGTTTGCCGTCCGGATTCCAAGCCGTGCTCCAGACGCTTCCCTCATGCCCCGCCAGCGTGTGCATCACTATGCCGGATTCCGTATCCCAAACCTTTACTGTAAAGTCGTTGCTTCCGCTGGCCAAGCGCTTGCCATCCGGGCTCCACGCCACGCTCCACACTGTGCCGGTATGGCCCTCCAGCAGGTGCAGCAGTTTGCCGTTTTCGGTATCCCAAATTCGCACTGATTTATCTGGGCTTCCGCTGGCCAAACGTTTGCCGTCCGGGCTCCACGCGATGCAAAAGGCAACAGCCGAATGGCCGTTCAACGTGTGCTCCAGCCAAGTGCCATCCCAAATCTTGATCTCCCCACCCCACCCGCTGCTGGCCAAGTATTTACCATCCGGGCTCCATGCTATTTTGTGAACCCGATTCTTGTGCCCCTGCACGGTGTGCTGCAGTTTGCCTGTGCTGGTTTCCCACAGCTTTATTGAATTGTCCCAACTTCCCGTGGCCAATTGCTTGCCGTTCGGATTCCAAGCTACGCTCCAAATCGAGCCCCGGTGACCTTGCAATGTGTGCAGCAAGCGCACCTCCCGCTTGGCGGAATCGGGCACTGGGTTATTGCCGGCCGGAGCAGTCGCGGGGGGCGCCGGTCGTTTCCGGTCACAGCCAGAAAGTCCCAAGCTCAAAGCTGCTAAAATAATTATTGTTAGTCGCGTCATTAGGGTTGGTTAGAGTAGCGCATCCGCTTTGGCGGCGAAGATGAAGTCGGCTTCGTTGAGGCCGTCGATTTTGTGGGTCCAGA
>JAPKDK010000322.1 GCA_028872645.1 Verrucomicrobiota bacterium | reverse complement strand
GATGCTTCGCAATGCGATCCGCCGCGAGCACGCCGCGCCAGTTCGCATTCGGATAAATCACACTTCGGCGGCCGATGATGCTGCCGGGGTTGAGCACGCTGTTGCAGCCCAGCTCCGCGTGATCGCCAATGAGTGCGCCGAATTTGCGCAGGCCCGTGTCGATTTTTTCATCGCCGTGCTGCACGGTTACATTGCCGGGGAGCGATTTGAAATTGGACAGCACCACCCCCGCGCCGAGATGCGCGTGATGCCCCAGAATGGAATCGCCCACATAATTAAAATGCGGCACTTGGCAGTCGTTGAACAGCAGCGCGTTTTTCAACTCGCACGAATTGCCGATCACGCAGTGGTCGCCAATGATGACATTGGCGCGGATATACGCGCCGTGCCGGATTTGGCAATGCGCGCCGATGATAGCCGGGCCTTCAATGAACGCGCCCGGCTCCACCACGGTGCCCTCGCCGAGAAACACATTTTCGCCAATCACCGCGTTGGGCGAAACGCTGGCGTGATTGGCCGGTTGCAAGTTGGCTGCAAGGTAATCGCTGATGCGCGGCAATGTTTTCCACGCCGGGCCGTCGCCTTCAAGGAGGGCGGCGTGCTCGGTTTGGCTGAGGTCGAATAGGTCCGCCGCCGTGAACATTTGGGTACCTTAAAAGAAGGGCGGCGCGGCGGAAATGTTTTTTCATTCACAGGCCCCCAAACTGCAGCATTGAAAAACGGCCATTTTCTGTTACTCTCCGTGCGGTGGATTTGACACGTACAGCGTTCGGCACTTGGAGCGGGGGCCGCTATATGCACTTCGGTGAGAAGCTCGACGAGGAGCGCTTCCTCGCGCTCATCGATCGCGCATACGAAAAGGGCGCGCGGACGTTTATGACGGCCGACGTGTACGGCCAAGGCGCGTCGGACGAAATGCTCGCGCGTGGGCTGGCCGGCAAACCGCGCGACAGCTATTGCCTCGTGGGCGCGGTGGGGCATGATTTTTACAACGGCGAACGCGCGGGCTCGCGTGGCTTCCCGCGCTTCACCGATGCCAATCTGCGCACGGCGGACGACTACGCCGATTACCTTCGCATGGCCACGGAAAAGGAACTCAACCGCTGCGGCGCGGAGCATTTTGATTTGCTGCTGCTGCACAATCCCGATGTGACCGGCTACACCAGCGAAGCGGTTTGGGAAGGCATGGCGGCGTTGAAAAAAGCAGGGCTTGCTGAGCGACTGGGCATCGCGCCCGGGCCGGCCAATGGGTTCACGTTGGATATGCTTTTGTGCATGGAAAAATTCGCCGACACGATCGATTGGGCGATGGTGATTCTCAATCCGCTCGAGCCGTGGCCGGGCGCGTTAGTGTTGCCGGCGGCGGAAGAGTTTGGCGTGAAAGTCATCACCCGCGTGGTGGATCACGGTGGGTTGTTTCACGGTGATGTGCGGCCGGGGCACGCCTTTGCCGAGGGGGATCACCGCGTGTATCGGCCGTCCGGCTGGGTGGAACGCGGCAGCGAAAAAATTGATCGTATGCGCGAAGTGGCTGAGTCGCACGGCGTGTCGCTGCTGCAACTCGCGTGCCTTTGGAACCTCGCGCATCCGGCGGTGGAAAGTGTCATCCCCACGCTCATTCAAGAGGCGGGCGAGGACGCCAAAACCATCGAGGCCAAGCTCGATGACCTTGCCGCGTTGCCGGCAATTTCCCTCACCGACGACGAGCGCGATTTCATTACCGACATTGGCAACAACGCCGGGTGTATGGATTTGAAGGGCGCCAATCCGAATTTTGACGGCCCCGTGCCGTTGCCCGATCGCTGGGGTTTGCAGCCCGGGCACAAGGAGGTTGGCGAACGTTGGGGCATCGTGCCCGAGCGCGATTTGGTTTGCACAATGTAACACGCATCGTTTGCCACGGTGCACTCGGCCTGTTGCTCTTTGCGGTAGGCTGTAAAACCGTGGTTCGGTTTGCCACGGGCACCATCACGTCCGGAGGCAATCCCGTGGCCGGTGCGCAAAACGCCGCCGTCGGTTTGGCGGTGGATGCGGCGACCAATCCCGGCGGGGAAGCCGCCCAAGCGCCGCAAATCATCACCGTACTCGTCCCCGAAACCGGCCTGCAAAAAGTAGTGCCGTGGCGTGAGGGCATGACCGTGTACACCGCCCGCCGCGCCGCCGGCCTCAATCGCCCGCCAGGCCCGTGCAAAATTGAACGCGGCGACGAACAACTCGACGGCACAAACAAAGCCCTCCTCGAGCCCGGCGATGTGCTGCGGTTTGTTTCCCAATGATGGTTCGACTCCTATTAATGTTAGCGGCAACAGCCGTGATCGGTTGCAAAACCGTTGCCACTTACACGCTTAAAACCACCGGAGCCATTGCCGAGACGACGATCAAAGTCGGCGGCGCGGTCACCAAAACCGCCATCAACACCACCTTCGACATCGCCGGTGCCGCCTTCAAAAAAGGAGCCGTCACCGTCATCGACACCACCACCGGCGTGAGCAAAAAAGTACCCTGGGAAAAGGGGCTGAGCTTGTCAAAAATTGAAACAGCCGGACGGGTTATCGAAGTAGTCCGCGGCTCACAGAAAATTCAGACTACCGCAGAAACCATTTTGAAACCCGGCGATGTAGTTCGCACCCAATAGGGGGTGAAGGATAAATACATCGCGGCGAAGGAGCGTTGCGTGGCTATTCAAACACCGCCGACCCGTGGACCGATGATCGTTTTTTTAAGGCGTGATCCCTTCGTCAGGATTCTACCACCACGGAGTCTTCATTCGCATAAAACCAAGCAGCAACCGAAGCGAATATTGCAAAAAGAATATCAAGCCCATCAAAGATTTCCGACTCAGGGCGAAACATCATTTTAGTCACCGGCCCGACTGAAAAGAATCCAATATCCTTCGGCTTGGCGCCATGCAGTTTTTCGAACTCCGTCGTAGCCTTTGCCAGAAAAAGACTTCGTTGTGATTCCGGAACACTTACCCACAGCGAGTTAGATTGCATCACCTGTTCCTCAAAC
>JAPKDK010000321.1 GCA_028872645.1 Verrucomicrobiota bacterium | reverse complement strand
GTCATGCCGAGATGGCCGAGCAGGGTGAAAAGATCGCGGCGGGGTGGCTTGAGTTCGAAAATTAAATACTTAGCGCGACGCGACACAGAGATGAATTTTGCGCCGACCAGTTTGTCGCGCATTGCGCGGGCCGAAGTGGGGCGCGTGCTTTTGGCGCGATGAACGCGCACGTCGCGAATAGTCTTCCCGCGCAAGGCGGGGCAAAGATGGCGCGTGAGCACCTCCACTTCGGGCAGTTCCGGCACGGGCGGGTTTTAACAGGGATGCGCAGGATGGACAGGATGAATTACCGACGGCCCGGGGCGAAGGCGTTGGGTTGATGGCGGATCACATTCACGGCACCGTCGTTGAGCAGCACTTCGACGATGTCGAAGCGGTAAGCGATTTCCAGATTATGCAGGAGACGCAAGTAACTTCGCGCAGTGGCGATGAGCTTACGGCGTTTGTCAGCATTCACGGCGGCGGCGGGGCGCGTCCAGGATTCAGAGGAACGCGTTTTCACTTCCACAAAAACCAACGCCCCACCATCGCGAAAGATTAGATCGATTTCGCCTTTGGTTGTGCGGTAGTTCGCGTAGAGAAATTTTAGGCCAGCCTTTTTCAAATGCCGTTTGGCCGCTTGCTCCCCCAACCGGCCACGGCGAAGATGCTCCGGCTCTGCGCGCCGAAACCATTCCATAAAACCATCACTCCAGACCATGCGGAGAGCGTAGGCAGAGGGACTGAAGGCGCAAGTAAATATTTAATCTAAATACATCCTATAAACCCGCTTTCTTCTGCTGCACCGCGAATACGGGAGCAAAGCTTTGCCGATGAATCGCGCACGGGCCATGGGCCCGGAGAGCGGCGAGGTGGGCGGGGGTGCCGTAGCCTTTGTGCTTGGCGAAGGCGTACTCGGGCCAGTGGGCATCGTGTTCACGCATGAGGCGGTCGCGGGTGACCTTGGCGAGGATGCTGGCGGCGGCGATGCTAAAACTTTTGGCGTCGCCTTTGACGATTGCCGTTTGGGGAGTGGTGAGCGTGGGGACGCGAAGGCCATCCACGAGCGCGTGCGCGGCGGGCGGTGAAAGTTGGGCGAGGGCGGCGTTCATCGCGCGGTGAGTAGCTTGGAGGATATTGATTTCATCAATAACCGGCGCGTCAATGATGCCAATGCCGAAATGGATTTTGGTTTCCGCGTGAATGGCGGCGAACAATTCTTCGCGGACTTTCTCGGTGAGTTTTTTAGAATCATTGAGGCGTTGGAGCGATTCGGGCAAACCCGTCTCCGTCCATTCCTTTGGGAGCACGGCGGCGGCGGCCACAACAGGCCCAGCCAGTGGGCCGCGACCGGCTTCGTCCACGCCAGCCAATCGAATTAGCCCGCGCGCGTGATGTTCGCGTTCAAATTGGAATAAATCCACACACCAGTTGTGGGTGATTCGGCGGGGAATGAAAACGTAAAGATATTCGCCGGGAGAGTTTTCACCACAGAGACACAGAAAATTTCACCTCTGTGTTTCCCGTGTCTCTGTGGTTAATTCTCAGCGCTACTTCCGCTCTTTGACGAGCATGGCGCGTTTGCCGATGCGTTCGCGGAGGTAGGTGAGCTTGGCGCGGCGGACTTTGCCTCGGCGCTCGACGGTGACTTTTTCGACGTTGGGGCTGTTGACGGGGAACACGCGCTCGACGCCCTGACCGTAGCTGATGCGGCGCACGGTGAAGGTGGCGTTGAGTCCGCGGCCGCGGCGAGCGATGACGATGCCCTGGAAAACCTGCACGCGTTCTTTGGCCCCTTCTTTGACGCGGGTGTGGACCTTGACGATGTCGCCCACGTTAAATTCCAGTGGCTCGGTGCGCAGTTGCTCCGACTCAATTTTATCCATCAATGCCTGATTCATGTTTTGTCCTTAGTTAAATTTGCGTTAAAATTGTTAATTTGTTTTTTCTATTCTTCTAATAAATCCGGCCGGCGTTCGCGCGTGCGTTGCGCGGCTTGTTCGCGGCGCCATTGTTCGATGGCGGCGTGGTTGCCGTTTTGCAACACCTCGGGCACTTCCAACCTACGGTATTCCGCTGGCCGCGTGTACTGCGGATAGTCCAGCGTATTTTCACTAAAACTTTCTTCAACACTGCTAGCGTCATCGCCCAGCACGCCGGGCAACAATCGCGTGACGGCGTCGATCACCACCATCGCGGGCAACGCGCCGTTGGTCAGCACGTAGTCGCCGATGGAGATTTCGTGATGCACCCGCGTGCGGATGCGTTCATCGAAACCCTCGTAGCTGCCGCAAAGCAAAAGCAAATGCTCGTGCGCCGACAGCTCGCGCGCTTTGGCTTGGCGAAATGGCTCGCCTTGCGGGGTGAGCATCACCACTTGCGTGGTGTCGTTCGCCAACTCGTCTATCGCTTCAAAGATCGGTTCGGGTTTGAGCACCATTCCCGGGCCGCCGCCGTAGGGGGTGCCGTCCACCGTGCGGTGCCGGTCGTGTGTCCAGTCCCGTAAATCGTGGAGGGCGAGCTCCAGCCGGCCGCTTTCGCGGGCACGGCGCAGGATGCTTTCATCCAGCGGCCCCGCGAACATCGCGGGGAAGAGCGTAAGCACGTCCACCTTCATAGCTGTGGCTGCGTGGCACGCCGAGCGCGCCTAATCGTCGTCCTCGTCCTCGATGATTTCCAGGCCGCAGCGCATTCCTTTTTTGGCGCCACCGGCTTGGATAAGCGAGCGGATGGCGTTAATCGTCACGCCGCGTCGGCCAATCACCTTGGCAATATCATCGGGATCCATTCGCAGTTCGTAAACGGTGGTGCCGTTGTTTTCCACTTCGGTCACGTTGACTGCATCGGGTTCATCAACTAAACCCTTGACCACATATTCCACAAAATCTTGCATAACAAAAATTGATTAAAAAATTAAGCGTCCGACTTGGGTTCCTTGGGGGTTTCTTCAGGCTCGGCTTTGGGCTCTTCGGGGGCCGGTTCTTCAGCTTTGGGTTCCTCGGCTTTTTCCGCAGCAGCTGGCTCTTCAGCTTTGGG
>JAPKDK010000320.1 GCA_028872645.1 Verrucomicrobiota bacterium | reverse complement strand
GGCCCGTGCGGGCGTCCTCGCCCTTGCCGTCCACGTTGGGCATGAAGGCGCGCATCTCCACCACCCACATCCGCCCATCGGCATCGAAGGACATGGCCACGGGGTCGTGGATCAACGGATCGGCGGCGGCAATTTCAATGCGAAACCCCGGCGCGAGTTTAAAACTCTTGAGCGCCTGCGCGGGCGTGAGTGCGGGCGCGGGCGGAACCTTCATCGTACGCCACACTTCGGGCTGTCCCTGCCCTTTGCGGTCTCCCCGCTGGGCGGAAGTGTTAAAACCCGCCGCCAACAGCGCGGTAATAGTGATTGCAAAAATCCTGTTCATATTCCGAAAGGGGCGCACCCTACGCAGCACGGCACTTACTGACAAGACGCGATTAGATTGTGAATCATTCGCACTTGTTCAAAATTTCACTCCCCCCTCCAATGGCCGTCCAATGAGAACACTCAAAAATTCCATTATTGTAGCTGGTTTGGCGATGACTTTTCTAACCGGCTGTTTCACCACCCAAGACGGCTCGTCGAATTTCACGATGTTCCCCGGCCGCTCGGACGCATTTCAACTCCGCCCCAACTGGCCGGCGGCTCAGGCGATGCAGGCGGTGCAGGAAGTGCTGGCCCTGGAAGGCACCATCACTTCGATTGAGGCCACTAAAAACACCGTGACCGCACGCGTGAACGGACGTTACGTGTGGGTGAAGGTGCAATCCGATGCGAAATCGCCGGACATTTCGCTGATCACGTTTCAAGTGCGCACCAAATGGCGCAACCCGGATCTCGCGTTGGCCAACCGACTGATGTCAATGACCGTTGCGCAGCTCGGCACGTACACTCGGAAAACGGCCGCGAGCAACTAACAAGCTAGCGATCCTTCCATTTTGTGAGCCGCGAGGCCGCCGTCTCGGCGAGCGCAGTGTTGGGAAAGATCGCGATGATTTGCTGCATCGCCCTGCGTGCGCCCGCGATGTTTTCCAGCTTCACGTGCCAGTCCGCCGCCATATTCAGCCAACGGCACACATCGCGTGATTGTTGGAAGGGGCGCTGGATGAGCGTGTTCAATTCCGTCCATGCTTGCTTGGGTTGATCGTAGCGCTCGAAATAAACGCACGCCAATTTTTCACGCGTGTCGTTGTCCAGCGGATGTTGCTCCAGTTGCTTGAGGCAATCGCTCACCACTTGGCCCGCATCACGCGAATCGTTGTATTCGATAAAGGCATCCATCCGCGCGAGGCGTTGGGCGGTGAGCAGTTCCGTGCCGGTGTTTGGGAACCGCTGTATTATGCCCCGCAACGTGGCGCGCGCGGCGTCCTTGTCCTCCGCGTATTTCAACTGCCAATCCGCCAGCGTATTCATCGCGCGAGTGAGCTGCCCAAGGGCGTGGTGATCCTGCGCAAAAACTGTGCGCAAGGTGGCGGTGGCGGCGGGAAAGTCCTTGAGCGTTTCCACTTGGATTTCCGCCATCAACATTTGCCCTTCAAAATCGCCCGGAAAACGCGTGAGTTGATCCTCGATTTCCGCAATCGCCCCTTGCGGATCACCGCGATGGCGCTTGGTTTCCGCCACAGAATAAAAGGGCTTGGGCTCCACCTCTTCGCCCTCGCCGGTCATCCAATTCATCACGCCGCCCATAAACAGATCGGAAACGCTCCCGATCCAAATAAAGCCCAACAACACCCCAGGGAGAATTGCCAATAACATTCCAATTTTGCCGATACTAATACAGGCAAAAAAGATGATGAGCATCAACCCCGAGGCGCCCACTTTGAACACCATCGGCCCCACTTGATCGTGTTCTTTCTTTTGCTGGCGATGGTGGTTTAGAAAGGTTGCGCCCACGAAGAGTGCCAAGCCGCCCACCACGGAAAGAAGACAGATCCAGCCCATCACTTACGCGGCGGGCGCAGGTCGAATTGGATTTGGGTGCGCGCGTCCGTCACTTCATTGCGCAACTCCAACTCACGCAACTGCCATTCGCCTTCTAGTTTTTTGAAGGACTTAGCTTGAAACAATTTCACCCGCTTGGTTCCGCGATAGGCCTCCACGCAAAGCAACGCGCGGTTGTGAATTTCCACCCAACACTTCATGTAGCTGTAACCGCCCGGCAAAACTTTTTCCGGTTTGCTCAAAAGAATGTTGCATGTTTCGCGCAAGCGCGACGCGCGACCAATCACTTGTTGGTTCGGCCATTGCAAAAATTCCAGCCCCAAATCGCCCAAGGTGAAATCCGATCCGGCGAACACTTGATTCAATTCCGCGCCTTCCATCTTCTTTCCCTCCTTCGCTTTGGGCGCGATGAAAAAATACTCATTGGGTTTGCCGGGCGCTTTCCGAATCTGCAGCGTGCCTTTGGCGGTTTCAAATGTTTCCACCTGCGCCGTACCATCGGCTTTGGCGCGGAAGGTCACCGGCACATTCTCGCGTTTGCCGAGCGGTTTGCGAATGCGAAGGTTACCTTTGATTTCGTCTCGGTTCACCAACCGCATCCCGCGCAGACTTTCCGCCAACGCCACGCCCATCGCTTTTTGCGCGGCGATATCTTTGGGCACTGGCGACAATGGCTTGGCCTTGTCGGCGGCCTGCGCCAAGGTGGTAATAATAAAGAAAAATAAAATTCGTTTCATAGCTTATGACCCTCGCCACAATTTAAGCCGAGGTGAAGCATCCCGCAAGGCAACGTTGTCCGATCCCCGCCGAGAGCTTCGCCCTCCCAAGGTGTGCCATAAACTTTTTTTTTGCGGCACGACTGTGCCATAGTGGCGCTTTATGTTGGGGGTGTTTTGAGGATTTTCGCTGTTTTTAGGAAAAAAACGGATGGCATCAGATTTGCTTTATGGAGTTGTCCTTTCGTGCTGTGACACAGTGAAAGGCGATTTGGAGAAATTTAATGGCAAAGATATTAGGCATTGATTTGGGCACAACGAATTCCTGCATGTCCGTTATGGACGGCGGGGAGGCGACGGTGTTGGAGAATTCAGAGGGCAAGCGCACGACGCCTTCGGTGGTGGCATTCGGCAAGGGCGG
>JAPKDK010000037.1 GCA_028872645.1 Verrucomicrobiota bacterium | reverse complement strand
CAGGAATCAAAGGTGAAAAAATTCACTTATCATACTTCAAGGTTTTAACACAAAACTCGAAGTGAAGATTAGGAACACAATACCCTTATTTGTTGCGTGCGCAATTCTCTCAGGCTGTGTTGCTGGCGGGATGCCGAAAGGGGCATTGGAGTGGAATGACTCAACGATGAAGTTGCGTCAATTGCAGAGTAAGAAATTTGAAGTTGAGGGAAAACAAAAACTAGATGAGTTAATGGTTCTCCGTTCGGCGGTGCTTCTTTTACAAGATGAGGGATACAATCTTGCCTCCAGTGAGGCCGCTCTAGGTGTATTGCATGCGGATAAGGATGCGGATGCGACGGAGGGGGGACAGATTGCTGGCAAGGTGGTGATGGCAGTTCTCTTTGGGGCTGACGTTCCAATCGACACAGTTCAGAAATTCAAGGTGTCGGTGGTTACCAGAGTGCAGGCTGATAAAGATTCAGATAAAAAGTTTGTCATTGTTAGGGTGACATTTCAAAGGATTGTTTGGAATGAGAAGGGGCAGATAAGCAAGTTGGAGTCTTTGGAGGATCCTAAGCTATACGAAAAATTCTTTGGGGAGTTATCGAAGTCTCTCTTTTTAACAGCAAACGACATCTAAAAATGATTAAATCAGCCAGCCTTTTCGTATTAATTGCAACCCTGATTTGTGGGTGTGGAACATCTCAGAACAGGGCTTTAAGTGGTGAACAGGCCGTCAAGCTCAGGCATATGCAGACCAGAAGCTTTGACACAAAAGACGTAAATAAAGCTATGCGGGATGTTATTTCTACCATGCAGGATTTAGGTTTCATCATTGATCACGCGGATGCGGGTTTGGGGTCTATGGCGGTGGTTAAAGGCACGAAATTGTCAGGATTTCAGGTTTTAATGACTGTCACTGTAAGACCCTATGGGGAAGCCCAAGTTTTAGTTCGTGCAAATGCTCGATACAGATTAGAAGCCGTTGTCGACCCCAAGCCATATCAGGATTTCTTTACTTCCTTATCCAAGGCGATGTTTTTAGAGGCTAATCAGGTCAAATAAGACAGTAGTCCAAGTTTGTGTTCATTTGATCTAAAACGCTGCCGACCGTGGAGTCCTTGGGAAAGGAATCACATCCCTCACATTGGCCATGCCGGTGGCGTAGATTAGAGTGCGCTCGAAGCCGAGGCCGAAGCCGGCGTGGGGGACGGTGCCGTACTTCCTCAAATCGCGATACCACCAGTAATCAGCCTTGTCCAAATTCATTTCCTCGAGGCGGGCGTCGAGTACATCAAGGCGTTCTTCGCGTTGGGAGCCGCCGATGATCTCGCCGATGCCCGGCACCAGCACGTCCATCGCGGCCACCGTTTTGCCGTCGTCGTTCATGCGCATGTAAAAGGCCTTGATGTCTTTCGGGTAATTCATCAGCACGACGGGCCGGCCGATGTGTTCCTCCGTGAGCCAGCGCTCGTGTTCGCTCTGGAGGTCCATGCCCCATTTCACGGGGAATTCAAACTTGTGCCCATCGGCCACAACCTTCTCAAGACGCGCGATGGCTTCGGTGTAGTCCATGCGCTCGAAGCTGGCGTCCACGAATTTCTCCAACCGCTCAAGGCAGGTTTTGTCGATTCGTTTTTGGAAAAACTCCATGTCATCCGCGCGCTCATTGAGCAGCGTGCGGAAGATGGATTTCAGAAAGTCCTCGGCGAGGTCCGCATCCGCCGCGAGATCGGCAAAGGCGATCTCCGGCTCAATCATCCAAAACTCGGCGAGATGCCGCGAGGTGTTGGAATTCTCCGCGCGGAAGGTTGGTCCGAAGGTGTACACCTTGCTCAAAGCCAAACAGTAACTCTCCACATTCAACTGCCCCGACACCGTAAGATTCGTTTCCTTGCCAAAAAAATCCTGTGAGTAATCGATGCCGCCCGATTCCGTGCGCGGCAGGTTTTCCAAATCCAACGCGCTCACCCGAAACATCTCGCCCGCCCCTTCGCAATCGCTGCCGGTGATAATCGGCGTGTGCACCCAATAAAATCCGTGCTCGTGAAAATACCGATGCACTGCATTCGCCAAACAATGCCGCACGCGTGCCATCGCCGAAAACGAATTGGTGCGCACGCGCAAGTGCGCCTGCTCGCGCAGATACTCAAAAGTATGTCGCTTGGCCGGCACGGGATACGTATCGGGATCTTCCACCATCCCCACCGGCTCTATGCGCGAGGCCAGCACTTCCACGCTTTGCCCCTTTCCCTCCGAGGCCACCACCGTGCCCTCGGCAATCATCGAGCACCCCGTCGTCAGATGCACCACGGCGTCCGTATAATTTTCTAACTCCCCCGGCGCCACCACTTGCGCGGGGTCAAAGCAGGATCCATCATGTACCTGCACAAATGACAAGCCGGCTTTGGAGTCGCGCCGTGTGCGCACCCATCCCTGCAGGCGAACCTTGTCGCCCACCGCCACGCCCTCCAGCGCCAGTAGATCCGCCACCGACACCAATCTGAATTCCTCGCTCATGCGGAGAGGGTAAAGCAGAGGGGCCGGTGAATCCAAGGGAAGAAGCAACAATGATGTGAAGTGTGTCAGGCGAGCTGTTTGGAGCAGTTTGCGGCTCGCAACGGGTTGCCGTGACATGTATAAACGCGGCCTCACATGAAAGAATATCGACTGAACCGGCTTTTTAACGCGCAATCCAATCGCTGTTTTGATGTGGCGGTGGATCACGGTTTTTTTAATGAGGGCGGTTTTCTGAAGGGCATCGAGGATATCGAGGCGGCGGTGGCCACGTTGGTGGAAGCGAATCCAGATGCGATTCAATTGACGATCGGCCAAGCGCCGGTGTTGCAAAGCCTTCCCGGCAAAGCGAAGCCGGCGTTGGTGCTGCGGTCGGATGTTGCTAATGTTTATGGCACGGATTTGCCGGATCATCTTTTTAGCCGCATCATCGAGAATGCGGCGGAGCAAGCGGTGCGGTTGGATGCGGCGTGTTTGGTGGTGAATTTGTTTAACATCCCCGGTGAGCCAGAGGTGAGCGATGATTGCATCCAAAATATTCTCGACCTCAAGCCGCAGTGCGATGCGTTGGCGATGCCGTTGATGATCGAGCCATTGGTTTTTAAACCCAATGCCGAGTCGGGCGGCTATCAAGTAGATGGTGATTTGGAAAAAATTCTACCACTCGTGCGCCAAGCCGTGGAATTGGGCGCGGATGTTATTAAGGCTGATCCCACGGATGAACCCGCGGATTACCATCAAGTCATCCAAATCGCCGGTCGCATCCCCGTGCTCGTGCGCGGCGGCGGTCGCGTGAGTGACGAGGAAATTCTTCAGCGCACCCATGCATTGTTGGAGCAGGGCGCGGCCGGCATCGTGTACGGCCGCAATATCATCCAGCACGCAAATCCGGCGGGGATGACGCGTGCGCTGATGGCGTTGGTGCACGAAGGGGCTTCACCCGAAGCGGCGGCTAAGCTCCTGTCATAGCTTCAGAGGCACCGGATTGCTTTGACCTTGGGCTAAAAATTGCCTAGGTTCCCCGTTTCGCAAAGAGATCAAGGGTATGATTGGATTTATAAAGAGAATTTTTGGCACGAAAAACGAGCGCGAAGTGCGCCGTATTTCAGAGACACTCGTTCCAGCGGTTAATGCTCACGAACAGACGCTGCGGGGGCTGACCGATGATTCACTGCGCCGCAAAACAGAGGAGTGGAAATCGCAACTCAGCGTCATCGACGATGATAAAGAGTTGGCGGCGCGTTTGGAGGAATTGATGCCCGAAGCCTTCGCGGTGGTGAAAGAGGCTTGTCGCCGGCTGTGCGGCAGCAACGTCCAGGTGCGCGGCCATGATCTGGAGTGGAATATGATCCCCTTCGACGTGCAGCTCGTCGGCGGCTACGCGCTGCACACCCGGCGCATCGCGGAAATGGCCACGGGCGAGGGCAAAACGCTGGTGGCCACGCTGCCGGTTTTTCTTAACGCAATCACCGGCCGCGGCGTTCACGTGGTAACGGTAAATGATTATCTCGCCGCGCGTGACTCGGAATGGATGGGCGCGGTGTACGAATTCCTCGGGCTCACCGTGGGCGTCATTCAGCACGATCAATCGCCGCCCGTGCGTCGGGAAATGTACGCATGCGATGTCACTTACGGCACCAACTCTGAGTTCGGATTCGATTACCTGCGCGACAATGGCATGGCGCAAACCGCCGAGGAACAGGTGCAGCGCGGCCATTACTTTGCCATCGTGGATGAGGTGGACTCCATCCTCATCGACGAAGCCCGCACGCCGCTCATCATCAGCGGCCCCACAATGCAGAAACAGGACCAGCGGCTGTACAGCGAGCTGAAGCCCAAGATTCAAGCCATTGTGCGCAAGCAGCGTGAGCTGTGTGATGGCTACCTGCGCGACGCCGAAAAGCTCTGCGCCAAAGTCAAAGAAAACGGTAAAGACGCTGATTGCGATTATGAAATTGGCATCTTAATGTACCGGGCCCAACTCGGCCACCCCAAGCATCCCGGTTTGTTGAAGCTGAAGACCAACCCCGACAACTTGCGGCGCCTCAACGACTCCGAAATGGAGTTGCACAAAGACCAAACCAAGAAAGAGTTGTACGGCGAAAAGGAAAATCTCTATTTTGCAATGGATGAGAAAAGCCACGATGCCGATCTCTCCGAAAAAGGCCGAGAATTTCTCAGCCCCAGCGACTCCGAAGCCTTTATGATGCCCGACGTGATCACCGCGCATCACGAAATCGATACCAACGAAGACCTCACGCCGCAACAACGCCTTGCCGAAAAACAGCGCGTGCAGGCCGAGAGCGAAGAACGCGGCGAACGCATTCACGTCACCTCGCAGCTGCTCAAGGCCTATTGCCTTTACGAGCGCGATCAGCAATACATCGTGGCGGAAAACAAAGTGGTGATCGTGGACGAACACACCGGCCGCGCGATGGAAGGCCGCCGCTGGAGCGACGGGCTACACCAAGCCGTGGAAGCCAAAGAAGGCGTCCATATCGAAGCCGAGACGCAAACTTACGCTACCATTACCATTCAGAATTATTTCCGACTGTACCTCAAACTCGCTGGGATGACTGGCACCGCCGAGACCGAGGCCAACGAGTTTCTTGATATTTACAGTATGGGCGTGCTCGTCATCCCCACCAATCAGGTTTGCGTGCGCGAAGATCGTAATGATTCCATTTTCCTCAGCACCAAGGAAAAATATCAGGCGGTGATTGATGAGGTGAAACAAATTCACGGCGAAGGTCGGCCCATTCTCGTGGGCACCGTGGCGGTGGAAACCAGCGAGCATATGGCGAGTTTGCTAAAAAAAGAGCGCATTCCGCACAGCGTGCTCAACGCCAAACACCACAAACAAGAAGCGGAAATTGTGGCTCGCGCCGGCCAGCGCGGCACCGTCACCATCGCCACCAATATGGCCGGACGCGGCACGGACATCAAACTCGCCGATGGCATCCCCGGGATCGGCGGATTGCACGTGCTCGGCACAGAGCGGCACGAATCGCGCCGGATTGACCGCCAGCTCCGCGGCCGTTGCGCGCGGCAGGGCGACCCCGGCAGCTCCCACTTTTTCCTCAGCCTCGAGGATGATCTGATGCGGCTGTACGGCGCCAGCGATAAAATGGGCGGTTGGCTCGAGAAACTCGGCATGGAAGAGGGCGAGGAAATTTCGCATCCGATGCTCAACCGCTCCATCGAGACCGCCCAAAAACGCGTGGAGCAACATCACTATCAAACCCGTCGCCGCACGCTCGAATACGATGATGTGATGAACAAACAACGCGAGGAGTTGTACGGCTTCCGCAATCGCGTGCTGCACGGCGACGACACGCGCGACATTATTTTTGACATTATCGAGGAGGTCACCATCGACCGCGTGGGTGGTCATCTCGATGTGCTCGACGACACGGAGGATTCGGACGGAGGATTCCTGCCGCTGGATGAATGGGTGAATATGACCTACCCCGTGGGCCTCGATCAGGCGGAGTTGGAAAAAGCGCACGCCGAAGGCACCGAGGAACCTTCCAGCGGCTCAATTTATGACGGCCTCACCGCAGGTCAGTTCGCCGTGTGCCGCCGCATCATCGACGCGGTGCATTCAGTTTACAAAATAAAAATCGCCGCTGAAGAAGCGGATACGCTCGCGCAGGGCGAACGCTACACCGTGCTCACCGCGGTGGACCGCCTGTGGCGCGATCATTTGTACGCGATGGACGGCTTGCGGCAGTCCGTGCATCTGCGCGCTTACGGGCAGAAAGATCCGTTGGTGGAATACAAAACCGAAGCGCGCGATATGTTCGAGGAATTGATGGTGCACATCAAAGAAGAGGTTTGCAAAAACGTTTTCCTCACTGCTTCAAGTTTGGAAAGTGTGCAGCATTTTCTGCGCAGCTTGCCCACGCAGGCGAGCCATCAAATGGCAAGCGCCTTTGGCCTCGACGCCTCGATGATCAACGCCAGCAGCGATATGGTCAGCGAAGTGAACAGCGAAGTGAGCGCGGAACAAATGGCGCGCCCCGTCCGCTCCGGTCCGCGCGTGGGCCGGAATGACTCATGCCCCTGCGGTAGCGGCAAAAAATATAAGAAATGCTGTGGATGAACGCTCATTCGATCCGGTTTCATTAATTCGCCCGCGCCGCGCCATCCGCGGCATCTCCGCTATTCTGTTGCCGTTTCAATCCAACGGCGACGTGGATTGGCCCGGCTTCACCGCGCACGTCCAACGCACCGTGACCGCCGGCCTCGCGCCCGCGGTGAATATGGACACCGGCTTCGCCCACCTCATCGACGACGCCACGCGCACCCGCGTGCTGGAACTTACGCGGGCGGTGACCGACGATTTTGTGGCGGGCGCATTCGTGGCCGATGCGCCGGTCGCGACGTTCGACGACACCGAATATTTTCGCCAAATGGAATTAATCCAAACCCACGGCGGCGTGCCGGTGATTTTCCAATCCTTTGGCCTCACCGGCGGCGGCGATGATGCGATCGTGGCGAATTACAATCGACTTGCGAAGAGTGCTGACGCGCTCATTGGGTTTGAATTAAGCGACGTGTTCGCGCCGTTCGGGAAAATTTATTCGCTTGAAGTCTATCGTGCGCTGCTCGGCATCAAGCAAATAATTGGCGCGAAACATTCCTCGCTCAACCGCGAACAAGAATGGCGGCGACTGATGTTACGCGATGAACTGCGTCCGGATTTTCGCGTGTTCACCGGCAACGATCTCGCCATCGACATGGTGATGTACGGCAGTGATTATCTGCTCGGCCTCAGCACCTTCGCGCCGGACGTGTTTGCCAAACGCGACGCCGCGTGGGCGGCAGGCGATCCCGCGTTTTATGAACTAAACGACTGGTTGCAGTATCTTGGCTTCCTCGCCTTTCGCCCGCCAGTCCCGGCGTACAAACATTCAGCGGCAATGTTTCTCAAGCTGCGCGGCTGGATCGACTGCGACGACACGCATCCCAATTCTCCCCCGCGCCCGGAAAGTGACCGCAAAATTTTGCGCCAGATTTTGGAGCAATTAAAATGAAAAATTTGTGGCGTTTATGTGCTGCCGGCAGCACCTTGAGCGCATGACCTCGCCTTTTAAACTCACGCGCATTCCCACGCTGAAAACGCCGGAAGCCTTTCGCGCGTACGTGGATTCATTGGGCATCGAGATTCCGTGCGACGACGCCATCATCACGAAGGACTCGCCGGTTGGGGAGGCTCTGGCGGGGATTAGGATTAACGGCAAAACCATCGGCAACCGAATTGCGCTGCAGCCGATGGAGGGGTGGGATGGCACCACGGACGGGCGCGCGACGGATGCGGTGCGGCGGCGTTGGCGGCGGTTTGGGGAGAGTGGAGCGAAGTTGATTTGCGGCGCGGAGGCGATGGCGGTGCGGCCGGATGGGCGGGCGAATCCAAACCAATTGCTTATCAACAGCACCACGCAAGGCAACTTGGTGGCGTTGCGGGAAATTTTGCTGGCGGCGCATCTCGAAAAGTTTGGTGACATCGAGGATTTGGCGATTGGGTTTCAGTTGACGCATTCGGGAAGGTTTTGTCGGCCGAATGAAAAATTTACTTACGAATCGCGCGTTGCTTATCGGCATCCGATTTTGGATGCAAAATTCAAGGTGACGAGCGACGCGCAGGTTTGGACGGACGATGAGTTGGGCGGGTTGATTGGCGATTACGTGGCGGCGGCGCGGTTGGCGCGCGAGGTGGGGGCAGATTTTGTGGATCTCAAATGTTGCCACGGTTATTTGCTGCACGAGTTTCTTGGTGCATTCACGCGGTCGGGGCGTTATGGCGGCGGCTTTGAAAACCGCACGCGTCTCTTTCGCGAAATCGTGTCGGGCATTCGCGCGGATGGAAATGACCTCGACCTCGCGGTGCGATTGAGTTTGTTCGACATCGTGCCGCACCGGCCCGATCCGGCGGTCGCGTTGCCGGGTAAGTTGGGTCCGGGCATTCCGGAGGCGTTTGAGACGCCGTATCCGTATCAGTTTGGCGTGAATCAAAACGATCCCATGCAACCGGACCTCACCGAGACGTTTGCCTTCGTAAATCTTTGCGGCGAGTTGGGAATCAAACTTCTGAATACTTCCGCCGGGTCGCCCTATTACAATCCACACATCCAACGGCCGGCGGCGTATCCGCCCAGCGACGGCTATCAACCGGCGTACGATCCGCTGGTGGACGTGGCGCGGCAAATCGATGCGGTGCGGCAAGTGAAGGCACAGTTGCCCGCGGGCATGGCGGTGGTGTCCTCGGCGTTGAGTTATTTGCAGGAGTACCTGCCGCACGTGAGTCAGGCGTTGCTGCGCGAGGGCTGGACGGATTTCGCGGGGTTGGGCCGGGTGGTGTTGAGTTATCCGAACATCCTCGCCGCGGCGATGGGGCAGGGCGCATTGGAGAAAAAACTAATTTGCCGAACGTTCAGCGATTGCACCACTGCGCCGCGCAACGGTTTGCCGAGCGGTTGTTTCCCGCTGGATGAATTTTATTCAAAGAGCCCCGAGGCGGTCGAGTTGAAGGCCAAAAAAAAGGCGGGCTGAACCCCGCCTGCAAATCTTCCGGCCTGAAGTTTACCACCACTTGAAGGCGTGATCGGGTGTTTGGGTGAACATTTTGACCATCTCTTCGGTGGGGGGGAAGATGTATTCTTCCACGTGCATGTCACCGTAAAGCATGATGTGCTTAGCGAGGCCCTTGGTGCTGTGCCAAGCGTCTTCGCGGTCGTAGGGCCAGTTCCAATCACCTTGAATAATTTTTTTATCCACGGCAGCAAACTGAGTGAGCTCGGATTCGTGCATGGAGGTGGCTTCATAACTGCCGGGTTTTTCGTTGCGTTCGCCGAGCACGCGTTGCACGCGGAAGAGGTCGTCAGCCACCTGAGGTTGGTAGCTTGTGCCGAGGGAGTCCCAGCAGCTTCTCATTTTGTAGAGAGTACTGCCCCTGTCGGAGGGGTCATGAAATATATCGGGGCTTCCCACGTATTCGTTGAGAGGGCGTTCGGCTTCGGGCACCTTTGCACCGAATAAATTAACCACGATGGCGGGCAGGGGGCCGCTGCCACCCATGCCGTTACCGGTTTTTCCGCCGAGGCCGGCCGGGCCGTATACGGTTGGGAACCATCCGTCATGGTCGCCCAAATAACCGGTATAGCCGGCACCGATTTGTTTCTGGTTGTTGATGCTCTTCAAGGTCCGGGCTTTTTTCTTCGCACCGGCCAGCACGGGCAGCAGCATCGCGGCCAAAATACCGATTATGGCGAGGACCACCAGTAACTCAATTAACGTGAATCCGGATATGCGCTTGTTGAGTTTCATGGGCTTCTCCTTCTCCTGAGTCAATGTAATCGAAATCATCTTTTTAGTAAAGTTGTTTGTCGGCTTACCACCATGTGAAGGCGGGATCGGGCGGTGGTTGGAGCTGCCATTTGAGCAGTGTGGAGGTGGGGGGGAAAACAAATTGTTCCACATGAAAATCTCCATAGAGCATTACATGTCGACCAATACCCTCCACGCCGTGCCACGCATCTTCGCGGTCGTAGGGCCAGTTCCAGTCGCCTTGGATAATTTTTTTATCAACGGCATTGTGCGTGGTGAGTTCGGATTCATGCATGGAAGTGCCCTCGTATGATTCAGCCGGCTCGCTTTTTTCACCGAGCACACGTTTCACGCGAAACATGTCATCGGCTGCTTGCGGTTGATAGCTGTTGCCAAGAGATTCCCAACAACTGGGCAGGACATACACGCCTCCGCCAATGTCCGACGGGTCATGAAAAATTTTGGGGTCGCCCACGTACTCATTGAGTGGTCGCTCATTCTCGGGCACCGAGGCGCCGTAAAGCCGGGCCACGAGTTTTGGGAGTTTGCCTTTGTTGCCCATGCCGTCTCCTTGTTTGCCGCCCACGCTGGCCGGTCCTGCTACTCGGGGAAACCAGCCGTCGTGATCGCCGAGATAACCGACGTAGCCCGCGCCGATTTGTTTTTGGTTGCTCACGCTCTTGATTGTGCGCGCCTTTTTCTTGGCCCCCGCCAATACCGGCAACAGGAGCGAGGCAAGGATGCCAATAATGGCAATGACGACCAGCAATTCAATCAGTGTAAATGCGTTTTCGGGTTGGGGTTTCCTCATTAGCCGACTCCAGTTTCTTGGGGAAAGATACAGCACCCTCCCGCCTTCGTAAAGTCAGACGGTAAATCCCGGCCGATTGTTACGGTTTTGTTGTTACCATTCGAGTTTGACACCCCGCTGCCGCACGCTTATAACGCGCCCCAACATTAACCTCCAATCCACCCAACCCACACACGATTATGCCAATTGAAGTAGGCTCCAAAGCCCCTGATTTCACCCTTAAATCCAGCAACGCCGACGGCGAGAAAAATGATTTCGGTCTCACTGACGTCACGCTCAGTGCCAATTACGGCGGGAAAAACACCGTGCTCCTCTTCGTGCCGCTCGCCTTTACCGGCGTCTGCACCGCGGAGTTGTGTGACCTCACCGCCGGCATCGGCGCGTACAACGATCTTAATGCCGCGGTCATCGCCGTGAGTGTTGACAGCCCCTTCGCCCAAAAACAATGGGCTGAAAAGGACGGCATTGAAATCACGCTTGCAAGCGATTTAAACAAGCAAACCGCCAAGGATTACGGCGTGCTGCTCGATGACCTTATCGGCGTGGGCGCCACCAGCGCGCGCGCGGCCTTCGTCATCGATAAAGAAGGCACCGTGCAATACGCCGAGCAAACCGCTTCGCCCGGCGACCTGCCCAACTTCGAAGCCATCAAGGAAACCCTGGCCAAACTCAACTAGGCCAAAAGAAAAAACCAATTTCGCGGGAGGCTTTCGGGCCTCCCGTTTTTTTTCTGTCCGCTTGAAATTGGCGTTGTTTTGCAGTAGGTTAAAGAGTGAAAACGGTGAAACGCATTTCTCCAATTTTGGCCATTGCATGGGTGTGCCTCGGCATGGTCACCGCGCAGGATGCCTTGCAACGACGGGCTGATGGCCTGTGGTATTTGGCCGATGCGGAGCAGCCCTACACCGGCATGACCGAGCGCAAACATTTTGATGGCACGCGCATCAACGAAATCAGCTATCGCAACGGCAAACAGCACGGCCTCACGAAATTCTGGTACAACACTGGAAAGCCTCGCTCGGTGTTTCATTTCAGCGATGGCAAGTTGGATGGGAATTCCACGTATTACTACAAAGTCGGCGGCATGCAAAACCTCACCACCTATCGCGCGAGCGTGCTGCACGGGCCCACGATCGATTGGTGGCCCAATGGCAAAAAAAGTTTTGAGGAAAATTACACCAACGGCATTCCCAACGGCACGTGGCGCAGCTGGTGGCCGGACGGCAAATTAGCCAGTGAAAAAATCTATCGCAATCGCAGCCTCGTCGCGCGGCGCGAATGGGCGCGTGAGGGAATGCCCAAGCAATTGGCCGGCTGGAACCTAAATGGCACGCCCGTTAACACCGCCTCGCAACGCGCCCGTCAACAAACTGTGGGCCGTCGCATCGCGTGGAATCGCGTCAGCGGGCCAAACCGCATCGACCTCATTTACCGCGACAAACCGCTCCGAACCATTCGCACGGTGTTCGGCGATCCCGATGCCACCAACGACCAGCGTTGGACGTATAAAGGCCTCCGCATTCAGGATCCCACCGATAATAAAATGTACGACACCGTCATCTTTAGTTTCAAAAAAGGCAAGGTGGCCGAGATCTGGATTGAGTAGCCGTCTTGACATTCCGCCGCACTCTCCCGCAAGCTGTGTTTACCGGATGAGCACCCACAACAGTTTCGATTCCTTAAAAACTTTCGACCTCGGCAACAACAGTGAAGGCCAATTCTATTCACTGCCCGCCCTGGAAGCCGCCGGTCTTGGCAAAATTTCCCGCCTCCCCGCGTGCTTGCGCATCGTGCTCGAAGCGGTGCTGCGTAACGTGGATGGCAAAAAAGTCACCGAGGAAAATGTGCGCGAACTCGCTGCGTGGCAGCCGAATGCCGGTCGCACGGCGGAGGTGCCTTTCCTCGTGTCGCGCATTGTGTTGCAGGATTTCACCGGGGTGCCGTTGCTCGTCGACCTCGCCGCCATGCGCAGCGCCGTGGCGCGCCTTGGCAAAGAGCCCAAGCTCATCGAGCCGCTCGTGCCGGTGGATCTCGTGGTCGATCACTCCGTGCAAGTGGACTTTTTTGGCAGCGCGGATGCGATGGACAAAAATCTCGAGATGGAATTCACCCGCAACCGTGAGCGTTATCAATTCCTTAAATGGGGCATGCAAGCCTTCGACACCTTCAAAGTTGTCCCCCCCGGAATCGGCATCGTCCACCAAGTAAATTTGGAATTCCTTGCCCAAGGCATTCTCGAAAAAGGCGGTGTGCATTATCCGGATACGCTCGTCGGTACTGACTCCCACACCACGATGATCAACGGCCTCGGCGTCGTCGGTTGGGGCGTGGGCGGCATTGAGGCGGAGGCGGGGATGCTCGGGCAACCGGTTTATTTTCTCACGCCGGATGTTGTCGGCGTGCAGCTGACCGGCGAGTTGGCTGAAGGCGTCACCGCCACTGACCTTGCACTCACGGTCACCGAGATGCTGCGCGCGGCTAAGGTGGTGGGAAAGTTTGTGGAATTTTATGGGCCCGGCGCGGAGAAGCTGCCGCTCCCTGACCGCGCCACCATCGCCAACATGGCACCCGAGTACGGTGCAACGATGGGCTACTTTCCCATCGACGCCGAAACGGTCAACTACCTCCGCGCCACCGGCCGCACGGACGAACATTGCACAGCGTACGAAAATTATTATCGCGCGCAGGGCCTCTTTGGTATCCCGAAAGCGGGCGAGGTGGATTACTCCGAAGACCTCGCGCTCGACCTCGGCACCGTCACTAGCAGCGTCGCCGGCCCCAAGCGACCGCAGGACCGCATCGAGCTGCCGCAGATGAAAGAGGCTTTCCACGAAACCTTCACCCGCCCCGTGGCCGACGGCGGTTTTGGTCGTGAGCCCAGTGCCTTTGATGCGGCTACTTCCACCGTGTCGCTCAACGGCAAAGGCAATGGCGCTGGAAAAACGGAACTTGGCCACGGCACCGTTGTCATCGCCGCTATCACCAGTTGCACCAACACCTCCAACCCCGGCGTGATGCTCGCTGCCGCGTTGCTCGCCAAAAAAGCCGTGCAGCGCGGTCTCACCATCAACCCCGCCGTTAAGACCTCCCTCGGACCCGGCTCGCGCGTGGTCACCGATTACCTTGAAGCCACCGATTTACAGCAGTATTTTGATACGCTCGGCTTCCATCTTGTTGGCTACGGCTGCACCACTTGCATTGGCAACAGCGGCCCGCTTGCTGCGCCTATCGAGGCCGCCATCTTGGAAAACGACCTTGTCACCGCCAGCGTGCTCAGCGGCAACCGCAATTTCGAGGCGCGCATTCACCAGAACATCAAGGCCAACTTTTTGATGAGCCCGCCATTGGTCGTCGCCTTTGCGCTGGCCGGTCGCGTGGACATCGATCTCTCCACTGACGCCCTCGGCACGGACACCGATGGCAACGACGTTTTCCTGCGCGACCTTTGGCCTTCGCTTGAGGAAGTGAACGAAGTGATGCAAGCCGCGCTCAAACCGGAAATTTTCCACAAACTTTACAGCGACTTCGCCAATCAAAATCCCAAGTGGAACGAAATCCCCGCCAACACCGGCGACCTTTACGAGTGGGACGCCGACAGCACCTATATCCAGGAGCCGCCGTTCTTTGAAAACTTCAGCCTTGAGCCCGGCAACATCACGCCCATCGAAGGCGCGCGCGTGCTCGGCCTGTTTGGCGACAGCGTCACGACCGACCACATCTCACCCGCCGGCGCCATCAAGGCCGATTCACCTGCCGGAAAATTTTTGCAGGAAAACGGTGTTGAGAAAAATGACTTCAACAGCTTCGGCAGCCGCCGAGGCAACGACCGCATCATGACCCGCGGCACCTTCGGCAACGTCCGCATCAAAAACCAAATGGTCCCCGGCACCGAAGGCGGCATCACCACCTTCGAAGGCGAGACCGTCAGCATCCCCGAAGCCGCCCAACGCCATCGCGCCGCCGGCACCCCGCTCATCGTCCTGGCCGGCACCGAATACGGCACCGGCTCCAGCCGCGATTGGGCGGCGAAAGGCACGCTGCTCCTCGGCGTTCGCGCCGTCGCCGCCGCCAGCTTCGAGCGCATCCACCGCAGCAACCTCGTGGGCATGGGCGTGCTCCCATTGCAATTCAAGGACGGTGCGAGCCCGCAGAGCCTTGGCTTTGATGGGACCGAAACCTTTGATGTAGTGGGGCTTGATGAGAGCCTTCAACCCCAAAGCGAACTTGTCTTGCGCGTGACGAAAGACGGGGAAAGCAAGGACATCCCTGTTCTGTGCCGGATCGATACCCCGATTGAAGTCGACTACTACCGCCACGGTGGCATTTTGCCGTATGTGTTGCGGCAATTGGCCGGATAAGCGTGGGAGGGATAGCATGCACTGCCGACTGCGGCTCACCGGCTCTGGTGTAAATGCTGTTGGGGGAAGCATTTTATAACGGCTTGATTATGGCTATTCGGGAAGAAAAACTAAAATAACGCTATTTTTTAAGCAATAATACGTCTCTTCACACAATTAACGGGATGTTTCGCCTTTCCGACCTAAGGTTTCGCCTCCCCAACCTAAGGTTTGGCCTCTCCAACCTAAGGTTTGGCCTCTCCAACCTAAGGTTTGGCCTCTCCAACCTAAGGTT
>JAPKDK010000319.1 GCA_028872645.1 Verrucomicrobiota bacterium | reverse complement strand
GATGACATAGAGCAACCCCTCGGCATCGACCGCCACATTGTGGGTTGTTTGCCAAGTGTAATTGTCCGGCAACCGCGCCCAGCCATGCTGTACCTCGTAACGATGATCACCCTCGCCTATGACGATTTGCCTGGGATTCTTATTGGCCAGCAAAAGCTGCGGCGCCGCCACAGCGGCAACAGTGGAAGCGGCAAGGAAACGGCGGCGAGAGAGTTTGGTTTTCATGGATAAATTTGGTCGGCGGAAGCTTACGCAGCTCACTACAAGACGCAAGAGTTAGCTAGAAGTGCGTTATTATCTACCTACTTCACCTTGGTAACGTAAGCATAGAAGGCGCCCATGGGCACACCTGCTGCATCGCTAAACTTGGCCCACAATTCATCGCGGCCGGGCTTGAGCTTGAGCTTGAAAGTCACGCTCCTGGCTCCTGGCTTCACTGGCAGGGTCAATTCCTTTCTGCCCAGTTTCAGGTGTGCCTTTACCGCCGCAAAGGATTTGCCGGGCACCGCGCGAAAAGCCTTCTGGCCCGGCACGTCCGCACCTGCTTTCAACTCAGCGGTAATAGCGCGATTCGCTTCCTTTGGCCAACGGCGCAGTTCCACCGTGTAGGTGCCTGCATTCTTTACATCCACCGCCCAAAAACCGGTGTTACTGGGGCGCTTCTCTGCACTCCGGATATGGCGCTGGTTCCACGGAGTACTACCATCGGCAATCCAGTCGTGGCAGGTGAGGCGCGCAGGATTAGCTGCCGGATCAGAGTGGCCCAAATAAATCGCAGTCGGTTTTCCGAAGGTCGGCACCAGTTCCTCCCACCACGCATCATAGCGTTTAGTCAAACGCTTCACCACTTCAGGATTGGCACTGGCCACATCCTTCTTTTGGCCGAGGTCCACCTTGATGTCATACAATTCCTTGCCATTGATTAGCCGCCATTGATCGGTCATCACCGCGCTCTTGCGCCACTTGATGGGGTCACGCACCCGTTGTGAATCAGTAATCAGTATGCGGTCAGGCCAGTTTCTGGCCTTGCCTTCGATCAAGGGGCGGATATTAACCCCGTCAAACTTCACACCCTTGGGCGCGGGCACATCGCAGTAGTCAATCAGGGTTGGAACAATATCGACGTAGGAAGTGATCATGTCCACGTCACGCCCTTTTGTTAACCCGCCCTTGGGCCAGTGCATAAAAAAAGGTACACGATGTCCACCATCATACTCGCTCCCTTTACGGCCACGCATGCCGTTATTGTACACGTTCGCACCACTGGAAGTGCCGTTGTCAGTGGTAAAAATGAAGATGGTATTCTCAGCGAGCCCTTCCTTTTTCAGGAACGCCCGCATCGAACCGACGTTGTCGTCGATGTTGGAAATCATCCCGAAAAAGTTGGCCACACCCTCGCCCTGCATGGCGTAAGGCGCGCTGGATTTCACCGGCGCATGCATCGGCCCGTGCGGCGCGTTGGTGCAGAGGTACACGAAAAACGGCTTGTCATCATCTTTCACCTTACGGATGAAACGCTTGGCATAATCGAAAAAGACATCCGTGCAAAAGCCCTTCACCGGCACGGCCTTGCCATTGTGAAAATAGGAGCCATCAAAATAGGCGTTGTCCCAGTAATCCGGCGTTTGCCCCACTCCGCCGCCGCCGTGCCGCAGTACCTCCTGAAACCCGCGATCCTCCGGCCGATACGGATAATTATCGCCCAAGTGCCACTTGCCAAACATCGCCGTGTGATAACCGCCATCGCCGAGAATTTTCCCAATCGTCACCTCATTATCGCGCAGCATAGACCGCCCCATAATCGTGTGCCAAACCCCCGTGCGATTCGTCCAGTGCCCCGTGATCAGCGCGGCCCGCGTCGGCGAACACGTCGGCGCCACGTGATAATCCGTCAACCGCACACTCTCCGAATGCAACTTGTCGAGATGCGGTGTTTTCAAAACCGGATTCCCGTGGCACGACAAATCGCCATACCCTTGGTCATCGGTGATAACCAAAACCACATTCGGCTGCTTGGCCGCTTGGGCGGAAAGAGCGAAGATCAAGACGACAACAATGGAGGAAAGAAGTTTTCTCATTATATAGTAGGCGCCCAAAGCAAACCACGAAACACTCATTGCATCAACCTCAACTCTCGAAATTTAATGCAGGGATTTAGCTCCTTTAGGGTTGTGCAGATCTGCGGTTGAGCAATATTGTTGCCCATCTCTTTGAGAATGGAATCTGCCTGGGTGAAGAGCAATTATCTTCGACGTATGGGTTTGTTGATCAGTCTCGTCGGCATTTTTTTGCTCGCTTGGCCAAGCGCGGGGACCGCCGAGAGTAAGCCCGATGGGGCTCCGATCGATTGGGCCATGGCTCGTGAGTGGTGGGCATTCCAGCCGCCAACCAAAGCTGAGTTGCCACAAGTCAAGCAATCCGCGTGGCCTAGTCGCCGCATCGACCATTTCGTCTTGGCTAAGTTGGAGGCCAAAAAACTATCGCCATCCCCTGCCGCAACTAAACACACTTTGGCTCGACGACTTTATCTCGACCTCACCGGATTGCCACCAACACCCGAAAAAATGAGAGCATTCCTTGGGGACGAAACAGGCAGTGCCTACGAAATGTTAGTTGAGAAATTAATGCACCGCACCGCTTACGGCGAGCGCTTGGCTAGCATGTGGCTCAACAAGGCCCGCTACGCGGAAGACCAAGCGCACCAGGTCGGTGGCAATACCGCGCTTTTTTATCCGAACGCGTTCAAGTACCGAAAGTGGGTGATTGACGCCTTCAACAACGATCTGCCTTACGACAATTTTATCCGAAAACAACTTGCTGCTGATCTGGAAAAGCATAAGTCAGTCACTGACCTGCCTGCACTTGGTTTCATAGGGCTCGGCCACAAATTCTACAATCGCAATCGCCTCACGGTGAAAGCCGAAGAATGGTCGGAACAAGTCGATACACTCACCCGAGCCTTCCTCGGGCTCACGGTCGCATGTGCCCAATGCCACGATCACAAATACGATCCCGTAACCCAGAAGGACTACTATGCCT
>JAPKDK010000318.1 GCA_028872645.1 Verrucomicrobiota bacterium | reverse complement strand
GAATTTCCCAACCACGGATTGAAGTGTCGTATCAAGTCATAGCGAGAAAGTATCGGCCGCAGCGGTTTTCCGAGGTCGTCGGGCAGGAGCACGTCACGCAAACGCTTGGCAACGCCATCGCCTTGGATCGCATCGCGCACGCGTATCTTTTCAGCGGGCCGCGTGGCACGGGCAAGACGACCATCGCCCGCATTTTTGCCAAGTGCCTTAATGCGACCGATGGCCCCACAGTGGATTTCAAGGACGACGACGAGCGTTGCATTGAGATTACCGAAGGCCGCGCGCTGGATGTTTTAGAAATTGATGGCGCGAGCAACAACGGTGTGGAACAAGTGCGCGAGCTACGCGACACCGCGCCGTACGCGCCGGCGAGTTGCCGCTTCAAAGTGTACATCATCGACGAGGTGCATTTGCTTTCCACGGCCGCTTTCAATGCGCTGTTGAAAACGCTGGAGGAACCGCCCGCGCACGTGAAGTTTATCTTCGCCACCACCGAGCCGGAAAAAGTGTTGCCCACTATTTTGTCGCGTTGCCAACGCTTTGATTTGCGCCGGATTCCCGCCGCGAAAATTGTGGAGCACCTCGCCCACATCGCCAAACTGGAAAAAGTTAAGGTCGAACCCGCCGCATTGCAGGCCATCGCCCGTGGCGCGGATGGTGGGATGCGCGATGCCGAAAGCACGTTGGATCAGTTAATTAGTTTCTGTGGCGAAAATATTACCGAAGGCGAAGTGCTCTCGATGTTCGGCCTCACATCACAGTCGCAAGTGATCGCGTTGGCCGGTTCTGTTTTGGAGAATGACGCCGAAAGGGCCTTGCGTGAGCTGAACGAGCTGACCACCAACGGCAAAGAGCTGAGCCGGTTGGTGGGCGATTTGCTTAATCACTTCCGAAATTTAATGGTGTTTCAAGTTTCCAAAGGCGACGTGGCGTTGCTGGAAATTTCCGAGGCGGAGCAAAGCGCGCTCGCCGAACAAGCCAAGCTGGCCGATGCCGCCGCGGTGTCGCGCATTCTTGAAGTGTTCGCCGAATGCGAATATCAATTGCGCGGCGCAGCCTCGCGCAAGATTCTTGTCGAGGTGAGCATTATGAAAGCCATCGACGCTGCCAGCGCGATGAGCCTCAATGACGTGCTCGATAACCTCCAACAACTCCGCGCCGTAGGCGGCCCCGCTCCGGTGGCATCCATCAATTTCCCCGCACCCAAGCAAGCCGCCAAGGCGAAAATTGAAAAACCAGCCGTGGCAAAACAGGAAGCTGTCGCCCAACCTGCGGCTACTTCCACGCCGCCGCCGACACCTGCCCCGTCGCCTGCGCCCACCGGCGGACCCGCACTTTGGGCTTCGTTGATGGATTGCCTCGGGCCGTTTGTAAAAGGCAACTTTGCCGAAGCGCATTTGGATTCCGTCGAAAGCGGCGTGCTCTCCATTGGCTTTCCGCCCGGGCAGGAAAACGCTTTGGAACTGGCCAACAACCCCAAGACGCTTAAGGCGCTCAAAGCCAAAATGGCCGAGCTGGGACAGGACGTGCGCGAAGTGCGTTTGGTAAAAGCCGCCACCCCTGCCAACTGGGCCGCGACTGCACCAGCGCCCACAGCGGAAGTGCGGGAAGAAACCGCACCTCATTCCACTGACGCGGCTGTTGAGAAACCCAAGCCATCGAAAGGGCCGGTGGATATGGATGAATTCAAAAACGATCCGCTCATCAAAAAAGCACTCGAAGTCTTCAAGGGCCACATTGTGGATGTGCGTACTTAAATAGGAGAAACATTTATGGCAAGTATCAACAAGCTAATGAAGCAGGCGATGAAGGCCCAACAGCAAGCGGCGGAAATGCAGGCCGCGATGGCCGATCGCACGGTGGAAGCCACCAGCGGGGGCGGCGCGGTGAAGGTGGTGGCGTGCTGCGATGGGAGCGTGAAATCCATCAAACTGGATCCCGAAACGCTCGACCCCGAGGATGTGGAGATGCTCGAGGATATGCTGCTCACCACCGTCAACAAAGCCATCACCGATGGCCAAGCCATTCAGCAACAGGAGATGGCCAAGATCACTTCCGGTTTTAATATGCCGGGAATGGGTTAGCCGATGCCGATGATGAACTCGCTGCCCGAACCCGTGGCGGCGTTGGTCGGCGCGCTCGGTCAACTGCCCGGCATCGGCCCACGCTCCGCCGAGCGCTTGGCGCTGCACCTCGTCCAAAGCGAATCCGGCCAAGTCCAACAACTGGCCGATGCCCTCCTCACCGCGCGCGATCGCATTCAACTTTGTGAAACTTGCGGAGCGCTTACCGAGCATCAGCCGTGCGCATTTTGCACCGATGATCGACGCGATGCCGCCACCGTGTGCGTGGTGGAAACGGCGGTGGACGTCATCAACGTCGAAAAATCCGGCGCCTTCAAGGGCCGTTATCACGTGCTCGGTGGTAAAATTTCCCCGCTCAATGGCGTGGACCCCGAAGACCTCCGCATCGCCGAATTGGAAGGCCGCTTGACCGGCTTCAACGAAATCATCCTCGCCCTCGGCACCGATGTGGAAGGCGACGCCACCAGTAATTACCTCGCGCAGCGTTTAGGGAAACAAGGCGTCACCGTCACCCGCCTCGCCCACGGACTGCCTGCCGGCAGCGGTTTGGAATACGCCGACGACCTCACCCTCAGCCGCGCCCTCGAAGGCCGGCGCGAACTACAATAATTTGCGATGATTAAAGTCGCCGCATTTGACATCGGTAAAGTGCTGCTCAATTTTGATTACGGAATTTTCGTGCGCCGAATGGCCTCGCGTACCCAAATGGACGTGCCTGCGCTGGACGCTTTTCTCAACCAATCTCCGCTGCTCGCCCAATACGAAAGTGGCCAACTCACCTCACCGGAATTCTTCGCCGTTGTCCAAAAAGAAACCGGCTTCGACGGCACCGAACTAGAATTCGCCGCTCACTTCGAAGACATTTTCACCCCGATCGACGAAGTCATCGCGATGCACGCCAAACTCGCCGCGAGCGGTTTGCCCACGTACACCCTTTCCAACACCAACGAAATGGCCGTGCGCCACATCAGCCGCGCCT
>JAPKDK010000317.1 GCA_028872645.1 Verrucomicrobiota bacterium | reverse complement strand
CCAAACACGCTGGCGAGCGCGCCTGCCGCCGCGAAGCTGACGGCAAAGTTTCGTCAACTCGAGGCTGCTGTGCCTGTGCCGCAACGTGCGCCGGGAGTGGTGGAGGGCGACGCGCGCGACATGCCGCTCTTCGCGCGCGGCAGCCACAAGCAACCGGGCAAGCCTGTGCCGCGTCGTTTTCTCGAAGCGTTTGATGCGAAGCCGTTTGACACCAAACAATCCGGCCGACTCGAATTGGCCGAGGCGATGTTGCGGCCGGACAATCCGCTGGTGGCGCGGGTGATTGTGAACCGCGTGTGGCATCATCTTTTCGGCCGTGGCCTCGTGGGCACGCCGGATAATTTTGGCAAGCTCGGCGAACTGCCCACGCATCCGGAGCTGCTCGATTACCTCGCCACGCGCTTTGTGCGCGAGGGTTGGTCGCTGAAAAAACTCATCCGCGAACTCGCCCTCACGCGCACCTTTCAACTCAGTGTCTTTAATCGCATGGATCTACCGCGCGGAGAGCCGACTGCGCGCGAGGCCGACCCGGATAACCGCCTGCTCACTCACGCGCACTTGCGCCGCCTCGAGGCCGAGGCCATTCGCGATGCAATGCTGCAAGCGAGCGGCTCGCTGGACCGCAATCCGCTCGGCGGCTCGGACGCCTTCAACACCAACCGCCGCAGCATTTACGTGCGGGTCATCCGCAACAATCTTGACCCGTTCCTTTCCGTGTTTGATATGCCCGTCCCTGCTACCGCCAAAGGTCGGCGCGATGAAACCAACGTGCCCGCGCAATCGCTCACGCTGATGAACGACCCCTTTGTCATTTCCCTCGCCGACCGACTTGCCAATCGTGTGCGAAATGACAAGACGATCACCACGCCCGAGGCGCAAATCCGAAGCCTGTTTCAACTGACTCTAAACCGCGATCCCTCCGGCAAAGAAATCACTGCAGCGAAAACTTTTCTGAAAAGCGACGGCGGTCGGCAATTGGAGGCGCAAGAAAAAATGAAGGACGTGCGCGAACGACTCAACGCCGCTAACTCAAATATAACCGCTATTCGCAAACCTGTTCGTAAGCGACTTTTGAACGCGCGCAAGAAGGAGAATGAAAAACCAAAACCAACCGGTCCCAAGCCATTTGCCGCGTGGAATTTCAGCAAGGGGACAGAAGACCAGATTGGTAAACTGGACTTGAGCCTGCAGGGCGGGGCTAAGGTGGAGAACGGCGCGCTTGTACTTAATGGCCGTAGTGCATTTGCCCGAAGCGTGCCACTTGCCAAGGCGTTTCGCGTCAAGACTCTTGAGGCGTGGGTACAGTTGAACACCCTCAACCAACGTGGAGGAGGCGTGATGAGCCTACAGACACGCAATGGCGTGATCTTCGATGCAATTGTCTTTGGCGAGCAACAGGCCGGGCACTGGATGGCCGGCAGCAATAGTTTTAAACGCACACTCAGCATGAATGGGCCTGCCGAGAAAGAAGCCGCGCAACGTCCCGTACACGTGGCCATCGTTTACAACAGTGATGGCACCATTATCGGGTATCGTGATGGTAAACCTTACGGTCGCCCGTACAAGATGGGTCTGCAGCCGTTTAGCGCTGGCGACACTGAGGTGATCTTTGGTTTGCGCCACGGTACCGGTGCTGGAAATAGCCGCATGCTGGCCGGCAAAGTGTTGAAAGCACACTTGTACGATCGCGCATTGGAGGCCAGTGAAATTCTTGCCTCGGCCGGCGGCAATCCCAATTACATTTCTGAAAAGGAAATGCTCGCCGCAATGACCGACTCCCAGCGCAAACAACTCAAGGGGTTGAATACCTCATTGGAAAAACTGAATGCTGAGATGAGCGCCTTGCAAAAAGTCGGATCCGTTTCTCCTGATCCATGGCGAGACCTCGCGCAGGCAATGTTTAATCTCAAGGAATTTATCTACATCCAATAATGAACATCCCCAAGATTCTCTCTCGGCGTGAGATGCTAGCGCAGTGCTCCACCGGTTTTGGCCTGATGGCGTTGCAGGGGCTGATGGCCAGCCCGGCGTTTGCCGCCCCATCGAAGAAACCTCATTTCAAGCCACGCGCGAAGCACGTAATTCTCTGTTACATGTCGGGCGGTGCATCGCATGTGGATACGTTTGACCCCAAGCCCAAGCTCAAGGAGCTGCATGGTAAACCGATGCCTGTAAAGGTGGAGCGCACCCAGTTCAACAACAACGGGAACATCATGGCTTCGCCATTTGAATTCAAGGAGTACGGTCAAAGCGGTCTACCTATTAGCAGCCTCTTTCCTACTGTAGCCGAAAGTGCGGATGAATTAGCCGTGATTCGGTCTTTGACCAGCAAGGTCAACGAACACGCACAGGGCAACTATGCTTTTCACACGGGCTTCCCGTTCATGGGCCATCCCACCGCCGGCGCGTGGATGTCCTACGGACTGGGCACAGAGAACCAGAACCTGCCCGGCTTTGTGGTCTTGCAGGCTGGGGGTGCCAGAGTACCACACGGTGGTGTGGGGTTATTCAGCAACGGTTATTTGCCGGCCGAAAATCAGGGCTCCATCATTGTGGGCGATAAGCAACCTGCCGTCCTCAACATTCAGCCGCGTGAAACCGATGCCGCGCAGCGTTCTCGACTCAAATTCGTAAAGGGGTTGGATACAGATTTTGTGAAAAGCATTGGCGGCAACAATGATGTGGAAGCCGCTGTGCGCAATTACGAGACGGCCTACCGCATGCAGTCGGCTGTGCCGAAACTGTGCGATTTGAGTGGTGAGACCGGGGCCACCAAGAAAATGTACGGCATGGATTCGCCCAATGGCGTCACCGCAGCCTACGGCCATCAGGCACTGCTGGCACGGCGACTGGTGGAAAGCGGTGTGCGTTTTGTGGAATTAAGCTGCCTACCGGAAAAGATGGGGGGTGGTCAGGCACCCAACCCGTGGGATCAACATGGCAACCTCAAGGGCGGCCACGAAAACATGGCTAGACAGGTGGACCAGCCCATTGGCGGGCTCCTCAAGGATCTCAAAGGGCGCGGCTTACTCAAAGATACGCTGGTGATCTGGGCCGGAGAATTTGGGCGCACACCTTTCTC
>JAPKDK010000316.1 GCA_028872645.1 Verrucomicrobiota bacterium | reverse complement strand
TCGCGCGCTCAACCTCAACGGCTACGCGCGGCTGGACCTGCGGCTGACGCCGGAAAAGGAATTCGTGTTCATCGAGGCCAACCCCAACCCAATGCTCGCACGCGACGAGGACTTCGCGTTGTCGGCAAGGAAAGCAGGGCTCGGTTACCCGAAGCTCATCGAAAAGGTCATTGCCTTGGCGACGTGAGGGGCTTGTCACCCTCGAGCAATCGGATTCCCTTTTCCAGCCAAACCGCCCCCGGCAGTGTGTGGGCCAGTTGCGGCACTTCGAGATAAAAAGCGTTGGCGAACTTTTCTTTTTTGAAGCCTTGCGTGAAGACTGCTTGAGTGTTGATGCGGTTGAAATCTTTTGTGCCGGTCACCAAAACATAGCGACTTTCCTTCTTCGCGATGGCGAGCAACTCGCGATGGGGGATGTAATTCAGGCGAAATTGCTTGCCGCTCGGCGCGGTGACGTCTTTGTGAAAATTCACGCCCATGAACGGCATTGCCCCACTGAACACATCCGGATAAGAAACGCCCAATACGCTGGCGCAGCGGCCGCCTCCGGAAAACCCGGAGATGTAAACGCGCTTGGGATCCACATTGTAGCGTTGCTTCAACTTCACCGCCGCCTCGATGGCCAACCGAAAGCGATCGAACACATTCCGCGGATTGCCCGAGTTATGTGCGCCGATGAAGATGAGCTTGTGCTTCGCCAGCACAGCATCCCACGCGCGAGGAATGGTCGGCGCGTTACTGGCATTGATCCAAACAAACAAACCGCACCGCGTATTCTCCGCCACGCCGGCCGGTACAAGCAGCGTGTATTTTTCTTTGCGAACATCGAACACCCCGGGGTTTTCCGCCGCACTCAGCCGCAGCTTTACCTCCAACGGATTGGAGTAAGCTGAAATTTTTCCCAGCCGAATAATCTCCCGATTTCCTTGGGCAAAAGCCAAGGGGACTGCTGCAATTGAAAATAGAATAAAGAGTTTCAAGAGGGTTTCTGTTGGTCAGTTTAGTACGCCACCGCCTTGCCCTTGAGTCGCGGGTCGTGCGCCGCCTCAAACTTGCCGTCGCGCCAAGCTACCGCTTGCGTAGCCCCCATCCGATCATAAACTTTCAGCGTGTGTCCGCGCCGGCGCAATTCAGCCAGCACTTTTTCGCCGGCCTTTTTCTCAATACGAATTTGGTCCGGCGCCCATTGATGATGAAAATGCGACTGTGCCAACGCTTCCTTCAAAGGTCGGCCGTAATCAATCGTGTGAATAATCGCTAACAACGTCTGTGTAATAATCGTCGGCCCGCCCGCCGCGCCCACGGCGAGGATGGGTTTGCCATCCTTCAAAACAATCGTGGGGCTCATGCTCGAGAGTGGCCGCTTGCCAGCCGTCACCGCGTTGGCCTCAGCGCCGAGCAAGCCAAAGGCATTGGGCACGCCCGGCGCGATGGAGAAATCATCCATCTCGTTATTCATAATCACTCCCGTGCCGGGGATGATTACTTTGCTGCCAAAGCTGGTGTTCACCGTGGCGGTGATGGCCACCCAATTGCCCTCGCCATCGGCGCACGAAAAATGCGTGGTGTGTTTGCTATATAAATCATCCGTGGAACGCGGCGGCGTGCCGTGCGTTTTCACCGACGTGGCGCGATCCATCCGAATGCGCGCGGCGAGTTGTTTCGCGTAGGCCTTGTCCACCAAACCGCGTGGCACTTTGGCAAAAGCGGGATCGCCCAGCCAATGCGCGCGGTCGGCAAAGGCCAATTTCATCGCCTCCGTGATGACGTGATAAAAATCGGCCGAATTCGAATCTATTTTCGCAAGGTCGAAGTGCTCAAGAATATTCAAAATTTGCGCCACGTGTACCCCGCCCGAGCTGGGAGGTTGCATACCCAGAATCGTATGCCCGCGATAAGTCGTGCGCACCGGCGGCGGCGAAGTGGTTTTGTAATTCGCAAAATCCCGCGCCACAAGAATGCCACCATTATCTTTCATCCACAATTCCGTCTTACGCGCAAAAGGCCCGCCGTAAAACCATCCCGTCCCCCCCTTCGCAATCGCGCGATACGTGCGCGCCAAATCCGGTTGCCGCAACAACTCCCCCGCAACCTTCGGCGACCCATCCGCCTTCAACAACAACGCCCCGCTCGCGGGAAACTTCGCCAACCCCTTCGCCGTCGCCCGAATGCGGCCGGCGTAAGCCGCCGGAATCGCAAACCCTTCTTCGGCCACCGTCGCCGCCGTTTCCAAATGAACCCGCAGCGGCAATTTCCCGTGCGCCTTCGCCAGCCGCGCATAAGCCGCCAGCGCCCCGGGCACCCCACTCGCCAACGGCCCGAGCTGGCTCAGCCCCGTATCCGGCTTGCCGTCTAGCAAATACATATCCCGATGCGCCTTGGCCGGAGCTGTTTCGCGGCCATTAATTGTGATCACCCGCCCATTCGCCAGCCGCGCTACAATAAAGCAACCCCCGCCGATGCCCGAGTTATACCCGTTGACCACCCCCAACGTGAGCCCCGCAGCCACCGCCGCATCGATAGCATTCCCGCCCATTTTCATCACCTGAACTGCCGCATTCGTAGCCAAAGGATCCACCGTGGCTACCGCGCCATGCTGGGCAGAAAGTGCAATAAACCCAAAAAAACACAAAAAAAATGCAAGAATTCGTCTCATCAGCCGAATATAAAAGAAACTGTTCCGCAACGCAAGCAGCCGAAACAGCACGTTATTTTGTCATAAACGAAACTTTTATGGAGAATTGCCGTCTGACTTAATACTGCTGGCACGGCGGATGCTATGAATAACTCAACAACTCATGAACGGGGTAGGGAACCGGTTTATGAAAAAAGTGCAGAGAAACTGGGCAAAAGCCTTGTGAATTTTGGAAAACAGGACTAGATTGGAGCGACGGTATGAACCGGAACACAATTAATTTGAGAAGCGTGGTGCTCACCACGATGTTGGCGTGTGTACTATCCGCATCCGCACAACGTTATGGAGGCATGGGCGGCGGTCAACAAGGCGGCATGATGGGAGGCATGGGTGGCGGCATGGGAGGCATGGGTGGCGGCATGGGAGGCATGGGTGGCGGCATGGGAGGCATGG
>JAPKDK010000036.1 GCA_028872645.1 Verrucomicrobiota bacterium | reverse complement strand
CGGTTGAACCCGGTCTATTCGCCACCCAAGTGGAGATGCAGGCAATCGGCCACCTCGGCGGATTCCTCAAGGCCATTTTCCAGAGACTCAGCAAGTGTACACTCGTGCTTGAGTGAGTATTTTTGCAGCGCGATCCAGGTGACAGGTTTGAGGGTGATGTCGAGGTTAAGGGTAACACGGTCTTCGCCGAGTTTTTGCAGGACATCAAACTCATCGCTGCTGAGTCTTGCGACGGAGCGACGACGAGTTGCGGTGGCAACTGTGCTGGTGGATAAAGTGGTCATCGCGGCTATGAAACACCCATACAACCATTGGAAACAAGCGGCAGTTATGCGGAGTTGTCCCCGCGATGTTCACGGAATGCTAATTCCCTTCGCCGCGCTTTTTATTAAGGTTCAACTCCAGCGAAGAAAACACCGCAGGATCAAAATCAACGCGACCAATGGATGGGTTCATTCCGTTGACACGATCGGCAGTCCAGTGATCCAACCGGAAAATGAATTCGCCGCCACCGGAAAAAGTGGCGCGTACATCACCAATTTCCAATTTTCTCTTTTCGGGCTTGGCACCGGCGAAGCTCATAAAGCCAACTTTTTCAAGAGGCACGTCCAGAATCGAGCCGACACTGGCGGTCGCATCGAATTTCACCTTGCCTCCCCGCAGCCCGTGCAACACGCCGGTTATATTACCGGTAGAAGTGCCGATCACGTCCTTGGTGCCATCGCCGGAAACTGGTACGCCGCCCGCTTTGGGCACCTGACCGTCCCAATGGGTGACGCGCATTTTGCTAATGCGCATCATACCGGTGGTTTGGCTGACAAACATGATGCCCTTGCCTTTGCCTAGCAAGCCGGTGGTGTCTAACCATTTTTTTATCATTTTACCATTCATGGTCAGCATGATGGATCGGGTTTTGCGGTTGGCTGAGATGGCGAAATGAGCTTTTGTTTTGCCTTTCAATTGGGTGCTCATGCTTTGTGTGCCCAAACTGATTTGGTTCCCGGATCGGTCTTTCATGAGCATACAACTTGCTGAGTTGTTGATCTGAATGATATATGCGTTACCCTTATGTTGTTGAAGCAAATCGGAGAATAGATACACAACAAGACTGGGAGTGCTCACCCATGAAAGATCGAATTCCACATTCACAGAGTCGGGGAGATTGTCTATCTGGCGACCAATCTGCGACCCGGAGGCATGCGACACAAATGAGTTATTGGAGTACTGCCATCCGCTTCCAACTGCCCCAGGGCGGCCGAAGCCAGCTCGCGCAGGCGCAGGAACTAAACCGCCTCGTATGATGCGACCATTGAACGGCACGTTTTGCACACGGCCGTTGTTGCCTGCCTGGATCCAACCGTCAAGGCCTGTGGGTCCGTCAAAAATCGCACCACCACGGCCCGCGCCGGGATGAATGGAAAGCACTTTTTCGCGCGGGATGCGCAAACTGTTGCTGCTATACCACGCGCTTAAGATTACGTGGGTTTTATTGATCTCAACCAGTTGCCCTAACAACTCACCTCCTGTGCGGAATTTCACAGTGCAGTCTTGGCCCTCCGGCAGATTTAGTGCACTGCGAGGATTCAGATGGATGGTCGAGATACTGTCGCCAGCGAACTTGAAATCGTCTTTTGAGGCGGGGTGGCGCCATGTGGCACCGGTGTCCAAATGGAAATCCACGAAGGTGCCCTGTAAGCGATCGCCATTGAGGAGCTCAAGCACCTGAGGTTTTTGGCGGGTGCCACGAAAACCAGAATCTGCCGGACCAGGCACGATGATGCCGGGCCGATTAGTGTTGCTGGAGCCGGTGCGGACAGGTTTGATCACAATTTCAGCCAAGACCGGCCCTGTAAGGAACGCCAGCACTGCGGTAAAAATAAGTAAATGCTTCTTCATTTTGAAAAGAACCCCTGGTGTTTTTGTGGTCGTGGTTGATCGCGATTCATTTCGAGCGATTCAAATACTGCGGGATGGAATTCCACCGCACCAATAAAAGGATGCATCAATCGAACCTTGTCGGTGGTCCATTTTTCAAATCGACCAGAAACCCTTCCCCCGTGCACCAGGGTCGCCTGTGTTTCCCCGGCTTTGGGTTCCACTTCTTTCTTGGTGTTAGACAACTGCATACGGGCCACCTTGGACAACGGCACGGGCACTTCACCAAACGAGGTGCTATCGACAGTCACCTTGCCATCTTTGATCGATTTGACTTTGCCTTTAATGTGATCCTTGTTTTTGAAGAAGATGAAATCCTCAGTGCCGTCTGCTTGCACTTCGTTACCGGGCAGCTTGCCGTTCCACTGAGACACCCTGATTTTGCTAATGCGCAGGGGGTAAGTGTTGTTCGATTGAAAAAACAACCCGCCTGAGGAGGGCACGGGATCTTTGTTACCGTCACGGTAAGTATCGATCACCTTTCCGTCGATCAACAGTGTGATTTTCCGTTCAAGTCGATCGACGAGCATCCCAATCCGCACCTTTGTTTTGCCGGCCAACTTTTGCTGTAGTTGCGCCCGACCCATTTGGACCTGATTGCCGGTCTTGGTACGCCGGTAAAAATAAAAATAACCCGAGCTCACCTGCAATCGGTAATGGTCGCCCGAAGAACTACTTTTGATGTCCGAGGCCAGCAATGCGGTATTGAAATAACAACTGGTGCCGCCAGCCCACTGGAGGTCGAAGGCGAGCTCGAACTTATCCGGATAAGCAACATCAGACCGGGCGATCACTGCGCCACTAGAGCTACTGGTAAAACCGGCACCATCAAATTTCCAAAATAGATTTTTCTGCTGCGGCTTGGCGGGCCCATTCCCCCTATTTTGCACGACAATTTTCTGCGCGAGGATATTACGAGCCACTTGTTGGGCTTTCTGGAGCTCAGCACCATTCGCCCCCAAGAGTTTGGGTTTGGGCTGAATACCCTGATTGTAGTTACCGTACAACCATCCCGTGGCATCGCCTTCGCGACTTTCGAATACTACTCGCGAGCTCATCAGCACCGGATTCAACTGAGCCACAGACGAACGCGGGAAATTCAACCGGCCGGCGTACCAAGTATCCAACACCAATACCTCGGGAGTGAGTTCCACTAAGTCACCCAAAAACCGATCTCCATTAATGAGATCCACTGCATTGTTATGCAACCGCGCCTCATTGGGTCTGGATTTTCGGCCGATCGTCAGGCCGCCCACATCACCAGCCTTGAATGGAATCACTCCTTTAGCTGAAGGGTGTTGCCACCGCACGAACCCATTTTCCATGCCTAAAAATTTGCCGCTCATCGTGTCGCCGTTGAGTAGGCTTAACTTCTCAACGCGTTCAACGCGGACTATGGGCATTACCGTCGGAGGTGCGCTGGTACGGGCCGGCGCAAGATCGCGGGCGGGCTTCTCGTCTCCAACAGCAGCTTTGGGTTGAGCTGCCGCAGAGGCTAACGCCCCCAACAGCAACACGAGGGTGCATTGGCGAAACTTATCGTTCATAAATGGGAAGGTAACGGTAATTTAGAGCAAGGCTTAACAACGAGGCGGTCGTGGAAAAAGTGGGGCCAAAATTATTGCCCGGCCACGAACCATTCTTTGCCTGCCGGGTTTTAAGCTGTGCAATGTTTTGAGTATTCCATTCGTCCCAAAGTTTGGGTGAGGCGTGAAAATATGTTTGGGCGGCGTAGTACAGAAAGTAGTGATAATAATGGTCGTACCCCGCGCTGGCCTGATTGGACACTAGATAATTCATCGCGCCTTTAAAGACGTCCCCTTCCTTTTTCTTGGCAAGCGCGAACATTAACGCGCCAATGGCGGTCCGCGGATTGTTGGAGCCGCCCGCGCTGGTGTAGCCAAAACCGCCATCGGAGGATCGGCATTTCACATAAAACTGCAGTGCCTTGTCAATCGATTCCTGCGGCACACCCACGCCGGCATTGCGAGCGGCAAAGAGCGCAACGAGGTTGGCACCGCTCACGGTCGTGTCCCCATCGGTACTTTCAGGTGAATACCGCCAAGCTCCGGCACGCGAACGTTTTTGGGCATTAAGAATGAGTTCCGTGGCCTTTTGCAAAGCGGGCCCCAGACGCGAGTCGTGCACTTGACCGTACGCTTCGGCCAGTGCTAATGCAGCAAAACCGTGGTTGTACATGGAGCTGCCGATATAACCGGTGCGGCTATTTTGGTTTTTAAGAACTAAATTGAGTCCGCGCTTAATAGCCAAAGCGTATGGGCCGCGATTAGGATCATCCCCATGTGCAAGCATCGCCACTACGGCAAGACCGACCACGCCCGGCTGAGAGCCATAATGGTCACTGGTGCCGGTGGCTTTGAATGACCCATCGTCCTGCTGAATACTTGCGAGATATTTGAGGCCGTTGACGTACATGCGATCCACTTCCACGGGGATGTATCGCGTGGGACCTTCAAACAATTTTTGCGCGTGCACGCCCGGCGCAAGCAATGACACCGTAGCGGCAAGGATTAGGATACGCTTAATCATGTTCATTTGTTGAGTTTTTCAACTCCGCGGAAGAATCCTTGGAGTGCACCTTGAAATTCCTTAGGCATGGTGTCCGCGCGTCCCGCCACTTTGCGGATGGTACGATCCGGACCGTTGCCCCCATTCAGATTGCCGGGAGTAGCTTGATTGGGTTTGTTAGTGTTGCCGCCGGCGGTGCTCATGCCGGGAGAATCACCTTGTCCGGGACCGGGTTTTTGGCCGGGTTTCATGCCCATCATTTGCATCATCATCATCATCATTTCCATTTGCTCAGGTGACAGCTCGCCTTGAGCTGCGCTGCTCTCGCTTTTTTTCATCAGCGCGGCGATTTCCTGCTCAAGTTTGTTGATAGCGTCGGTTTCGGCATTTGTAGCTTTTTTGCCGGTCTCGGGTTTATCCAATTCATCGCCGGCTTTACCCATGTCTTCGCGGGCCATGTCCAGAAACTCACCTTTACCGAGGTTCGTGCGGGCATCCATTTCGAGTTGAAGATCACGCAATAACCCAAACTGCCGGAACGCGAGATTGCGTGCGCCTTCTTCAAATTGTTTGGCGGCGCGTTCTTCGCGATCGTTTTCAAGTTCGCCAGTTTGTTCGCGCAAATCCATTTCGGCCTGGCGCAGACGCAGGAGTTCTTTCATGCGTTTGAGCATTTCTTCGTTGGGATCATCGCTCTTGCCGCCTTCGCCTTCACCGCCGCCGCCATCCTTGGGCGGATCAAGCTTCTCGGCCCAACGCTTGAAGTCATCACCTAATTTCTTGGCGCCCATTCGTGCGGTGAGAGACTGGTTCAATCGAAGTTTCTCAGCGTTCAGGTCGAGCTTCTCGGGTGGCCGAGTGGTGTCCATTTCCTTAGCGACCTCTCCAAAATTCTCTTTAAGAGTGCTGTCTGCGAACCGCTTGATTTCACCCTGCAAAACATTGGCCTTGGTGGCGTTCCGATGTTGGTCATCAGCGCGATTATTTAGGAATGTCTGCAAATGCTCGGGGAGCTCATCGAAACTGCCTCCTGCCTCGTTTCCCAATTTGGTGCCCAGATCTTTGCCCAATTTCTCTTCGTATTCACCAAGCTTGCGGAGGCGCAGGACGAGTGTGTTCTCGTACATATCCTGTGTTGTTTCGGCGGCTTCTTTTTGCATTTCCTTCAGTTTATCAAGAGCCTCTTTTTCTTTTTTCGCGGCTTCATCAATCTTATCTTTTTTGTCTTTTGGCTTTGAAGGCTGGGAAGGTTGTTGCGGTTGCTGCTGAGCCTCACTGAGTGATTGTTCAGCCTCAGACATCTCTCCCTTTGCAAGGTCTTTCATCTCCTGCATTGATTTCGCCATCTCGGCGATCGTTTTGGGATCGATTTCTTTGTTCTTGCTGGCTTCTTTGCCGAGCTCACCAATTTCCCCGGCTAATTCCTTTAGCTTTTCTGCGATGTCTTTCTGCTCCTGCTCCTGACGGGCAAGTTCTTTTTCGGTGGATTTTTTGGCCTGATCTTCAGGGCTCATTTCCTGCAGTTGCTTGGTGCCTTCGAGGAGGTTTTCCTGACGTCGCACAAGGTCATCGAGCTCAGCCATTTTGCTGTCAAAATTTTCCTGCACAAGCTGCGCGTGTTCCTCGGGGGTGAGAATGTAAATTTTCACCGGCAGCGAACGCACATAGCGATCGGTCCGGTAATAATCCTTGGCGACGACGTAAACATTGACGACCGTGTCATCCGGAATATTGAGTGCCTTATCGCTTGGATCAAAGTGCCAGGTTTGAGTGAGCGAATGCGTTCGCGGAGAAGCTTTCTCAACGAGTTTGACCTCGCCTGTCATGAGCGGCTTGGGTGTCTCGCCATTCTCGGCAGCACTGCGCTTAAAGCATTCCCAATAAATCTTGAGTTCTTCCATGCCGTAATCGTCTTCGCCGAGAGCGGGAATGCTGAGGCTTTCAGATCGGAGGATGGCCACCACAGGGGCTTGATCCGGCGAATCGGCACGCGGCGGCTGATCCTTGATGGGATCAAACCCAAGCTTCCAAGTGGTCGCGCCCGCGATTTGATATTGATCAACCCAGCTCATCTCAAACGCGCTAATATCATCGAGCATAAGGCTGGAGGTGGAGAGGTTGGCTTTTTGAATCAGACCGGCTTGCTCGGTGATTTCATCGGTTACAGCATGAGTGGTTTTGACGTTGGCACTAATCAAATCACGCGAAGCATTGGCGCTGAACACTGCGGTGCTGCCTTCGAGGAAAGAGAACACGCCACCGCGAACTTCCATTGATTCCGCCTTGGGATAGTGTAGGTAATCCGGATAGCTCAGGGAAACGTGGATCGATTTAAGAGCGGGACGAGTCACCGGCTCGATGCGGGCGCGCCGACGCACATCGCCAACTCGCAGGGCGAGCACCATCGGCTTGGTGCCGGCGGTCAGCTGATATACAACCTGACCGTCCTGCATTGTTGCCTGTTGGGTGTTCTTTCCATGAATTAACACAGCCTCGGCCGGATTAGGCAGGACGCCTGAAAAAGCATTGGCAAAATCGGTTCCGATTTTGTTGTCACCCAAATAGTTATCCACTCGCTCGACTGCGTTATGGGTTTCCTGCCACCAACCGCCGAGGGTTTCCCAAAAGGGAGTGCCGTCTTTTTTATCGGCGAAATTAAATTCAGAAGTGAGCTGAAGCGGCTCTCCGCGCGGCACGTAAAATGTTCCTTCCGTTCCATTCTCGGAATCGCGTCCGTTAACCTGCAGGTCTCCGTTTTGCACGAAAGTGTACCGTTCTGCACCTCCGCCGGGCACGGCGCGTTGAAGGGCGTTTTGGCTGGCGTCATGGGTATAGCGCAAAGGGAGACTGAGAACGCCCAACATCAATACAGCAAGCACGAAGGCAATGCGCGACTTGCGGGTGGACACGGCTTTGTTGAAGGAGATTTTTTCCGACTCGCGATCGATTTGCTCAATAGCCGCACGGCAGAGTTCTTCAGAAACATCTTCGCGACGCTGATCGATGCTGGTGAGTTCAACCGCGCTCATGAGGCGATCGCCCATGCGGCGATGCTTGCGTTGGACAATGGCGGCGAGCACGCGGTTGTCGCGGCGGTTCACAATCCAGTGCTTAGACCAAAACCACGCGAAGTGAAGGGCAACAGCTCCGCCCGCGAGAGTGAAGGTGAAACGTAACTCGGCGGAGGTGTTCCAGAACCTATCTGACATGAACAGCAGCAGATAGGCGACAACAAGTCCGCAGGCGATGCCGCACACGGCGATGAGGGTGTCGACAAACCACAGTTTACGCTCGAGGGATTTAAACTTACCCCGAAGTTTCTCGGGCAGTTCCACATTGAATCGGTTGTTCTCGCTCATGTTGTTTTCCCAATGGATAGACCCCCTAAATCAATCCTAAAATCTTACGCGACACCCAGTAAACTGCAAGCAGTAATAATACGCTTCCACCCCACCAAGGGTTACTCCATAGACGGAAACGGCGGGTAATTTCCTCATTTTCAGCCACCACGGAGATTTCGCTGATTAATTTCTGCAAATCCGCGATGCCGCCACTTTGGCCGCCCGTGCGCTGGGAAATCTCCTGCAACACTTTGGCATTGGTCGGCTGGCCTATTTTTTCCAGAGTGGGCTTATCGACCATGATTTCCGCATCTAATTTTTGACTGCCGCTGGGACTGTACAAATTCAATGTATACGCCCCTCCCTGAGGGGCAGTCATTTTGGTTTTGAACACCCCCCACCCTCCTTCAATGGCAGTAAATTCCAGATCGCTGGTGCTGCCGTCTGGTGCCGTTATGCGCGCGCGCAAATCCGGCGCCGTGGTGCCGCCGGAAAGATCTAGCATGGTTGCCTGCAAAAATATTTCATCACCCACTTTGGGATTCTCCGGGCTGAAGGTCAGTCGCATCCCCTGCCCCTGCGCCATTTTGCGCTTGTGCGCCATCCAACGAACAACTTGGCCCCAGAATCGATAATGATATAAATCCTCCACTCCACGCCGCCAACGCCAGGCGGCATCCGTGCCCATAAAGAGCACTTCCCCCGCCCCAAAGGGCCGCGTGACCAGTACCGGCAGATAACCGTACTCGTTCCGTTTGGTCGAATGGGTAGCCAAAACACTGGAACCCGGACGCGATCGCTCCACCGGAGCGCACCAAAAGAATCCCGGTAAGGTTTTCCAAATCGCCTCATTGATTCCCTCATCCGCCTTGAGCATGGTGAGAAAATGACCGCGACCGGTGGAGGTAAGTTTGAAATGCGATTCACTAGGAATATAGTAGCCTTCCTTATTCGTCGGATTCAACGAGACGGGCATGAGTTCGCCAATCGGATGGTCGATCAAAGAATGATGGCGGCCCCGTTGGCCGGGAAGAAAAACAAGCCCGCTGCCCTGATGCTCCACCAGCCCACGCAGAAGTTGGCATTGTTCCTTGGTGAGTTCCTTTTCACCCAAGCCCACGTCACCGAGGAATACCACATCAAATCGACTCAATTGTTCGCGTGTATCTGGAAAGCGGCCGATGTAATTCAGGCCCGTTCCCGGCCCCAACTCGGGGTGCAGCAAAAGCACGCTCAACTCCACACCGGGATCGCGTGTCAGTGCATTGCGCAAATATCGGTACTCCCAGCGAGGGTAACTTTCCACCACCAGCACATTAAGCTTTTCAGTTCGCACGGAAAGATGAAACGTCTGGCGATTATTGTCCTCAAGCAACTCCTTCTCCAAGCCGCTCTGCCAGACCGGCAATGTTAACGTCAGTGTATAGTCACCCAAATCATGCGGCGCCCACACCAAAGAATCATGCACCTGCCCAAAGGCGGGGATGGTGATTTGCTTGGCGATGCTCACCGCCGCGCCACGTGAGCTGGTGAGTCGCACCTGGGTTTTTACGGCCACCGGCAAATGGCTCCGCACGCGGAAGGGAATGGAGATTTGTTCACCCAACAAACCGAAAGTGGGCGGGTTGACCGACTCAAGCACCAGATCTTTTTGCGCCCGATCGCTGCCCACCGCAAGTGTGTACACCGGAATCTTTTCCGCCCCTAACCGCATGGCAGCCTGTTGCGGTGGATCGCCAAAATTCCAATCACCATCACTGAGCATGAAAACCGCTTTAAGATTTTTCAGGTTCTTGCGCGTGCGCGTGAGATTCAGGGCATTAGCCACGTCCGTGCCGTCGGCAATTCCAGTTTCGGCATTGGTCGCGCTCATCCCAAAATCCTGCACGTGTACAATTGCCTTGCCCTCAAGCGCCTTCCAGAAGTTGGTTTTGATTTGCTCGGCCAACCATTCCTCACGGGTGATCACATCATGTTGCCCGAGCTTCACGTCGCGAGTGGTCATGCTGGAGGAAATATCCTTTAGGATTACCACCTCGGGTTGGTCTTCAATTTGGGTTACGTTAATGAACTCCGGTCGGCACAGCGTAAACAGGATCATCGCCATGATCACCACGCGAAGGGTTTCGAGTGCCGCCACACCTTTACCGCCGCGGCGCTGCCAGTTACTCCAGCTCACCCAAACCGTCACCCCCATCACCAACAGGCAAAAAGGCAGTACCCAACCGGAGGTGTCCAGCGTTTGAAAGGTCCAATCGTTTAAATTCAGCTTGTCCATCAATTTACCTCCGTGGCTACTTTGCCCGTGGTGGATCGGCTAATTACCACGCGTTCATCTGTGTTCTTGGGCAGGATCAGAAACCCTTCCACCAATAGTGCCACCGCCATCAGGGCGAGGAACCATTTCCAAATTTCCTTGGGATCGCCGGCGGTGCCTTCGCGTTTTTCTTGAAATAGTGCCACCGGCATTTCACCAAATAATTTCACTGCCTCGTCACCTTCCAGCGAAGGCACGAGATCTTCGCGCTCGGGACGGTTCACTGCCACCACCCGTTTGCCCAGCCGATAGATGCCAGCCTCGGTGTTGAAATCTCGGCTCTCACCTTCCTCGCCGCCCACTGAAACCCAGCGCTCGCTGATCCGCGAGAGATCATCCCCCGCTGACAACATACGATCACTGCTAAACCGACCGGAACCCGAGGCTGCGCCTGAACTCACCGTCCGCTGCAACATAATCGGCAGCACGATGGAAAAATTTAGGCTACTCCACGTATCACTCGGCGCGGTGCCAACGAAGATGATTTGTCCTTTGCCTCGCACTTTGCGGACAATCAGCGGCTCGGCCGTCCGTTCCGGTTTGCTGTCACGGGCGATGCTTGCCAGAATAATTCCGTCGCCCTCAATCGAACGCCGTTGTGAAAAGTACAGACTATCCATGGGCAAACTGTAGCCTTCCTCCGTGCGCGCAAGCGGGCCTTCCCCTTCCTCCCAGGAAACCACACGTGGCCCCAAGTGATCCCCATCGCCTTGCGCGGCCACCATCTCGCGCCAGCTTGGGTATGCCCGGCCCTGTTCATTTTGAGTCGACTTCATTGACCCCCAACCCATGCCGGCAAATTTCGTTTCACTGTCCAGTTGACCCGGGAAACAAACCACCATGCCGCCGGTATCAGCATACTCCAATAGCGACTTGGCGATATAGCCCTCGGGCAACGGCCCCTGCCACAACACCATGGCGTGGTCGGACCATTTCGCTTGCCCCCGACCTACCTCCGGCACCACCACGCTCACCTGATTGGTGTTGGCCGAATTCGGGGCAGCAGCCATTTGTAGGAAACGGCTGATGTATTGATCCTCGGCGACCACCGCCGTGCTCGAACGACCGTGACTGCCGTAAACAAAATAACTCCGGTTATCATGCGGGTTATCGTCATCGGGAATTTCAACCCAACCCCAACCGCCCTGATCCGGATTGGTGATCGAAAGTTTCACAAACTGCGTGTGACTGGTGCCTTCCAGTTTGAAATCCACATCCAACTTGCGCGATTCCGTGCCGAGATGGATCGTCACCGGAACCGTGATTTCTGTGACCTCGGATTTGTCGCGCAGCACTTCCACTTCCAATTGCAGTTCGGCGTACTCACCCTCGCCATGCAGTTGCACTTCCCGCACCCGCACCGAGTTGTTGCTGGCCAACGGCTCGTTCATTGCCAACAGACGAACCCTGACTTTTTGCGGCAAACCCTCAAAGCCTCCAACCAATCCCCTCCAGCGTTCCTTTGAGGCCGGATCCCAATTGCTTGCCTGCAAATCCGAGGCAACCCAAATTTCACCCGTGCCGGGGTTTTCGCTTTCAAACCACACCTGCACTGCCTCCAGTTGTGAGGCCAAATCCGCAGCAGTGTCATTAACCCCACCGCTCATTAAATTTTTTAATGCCTCCGTGCTCCCCACCTCCTGCACATGGGTAGCAGTGTGATCCATCAACACCACCCGACTCCCCTCGGCAAATCCTTTCATCCCCTTGAGGATTGCCGCGCGGGATTTCTCCAGACGAGACTCACCGTCCGTCCGTCCGTTCATGCTTGGCGAACGATCCAAAATAATCACCACCACATCCGGTTTGCTCGAAAACATCCCGCCCATCCAACCACCCGCGAGCGGACGACTCAGTGCGAAGAGCAACATTAATACGGCCAACACACGGAAAAGCAGCACCAGCCATTGACGGAGTTTGGCGTAGCGGGTGGATTTTCGGTTGGCCATGCGGAGAAACATCATGGCCGCCCAGGGCAGCTTGCGATGGCGCAAACGGTTGAACAAATGGACGAGCACCGGCAATAAAATCAGCGGCAACCCCCACAGCATTAATGGATTGAGAAATGTCATGCGCGGCCTTTGGCAAGTATCTCGCGATCGACCAGGAAGTCGGCGAGGATGGCATCGTAGGGTTGATCGGTGCTCACGCGCCTGTAGTCGGCGTTGTGTTTGTTGCAACCTTCGTGGATTTTCACAAGGTATTCGCGCACGGCTTCAAGGTACGGCTCCCGGATAATTTCCGGCTCGGCCAGCAACACGTCGCTGCCTTCCATATCCTGAAAACGAATGGGGCGATCGAGATCCAAATCCAGCTCTAACGGATCCAATAAATGGAACAACGCGAAGTCGTGTTTCTGAAAATGCAAATGCTCAAAGCAATTGAGTAACTCGTCCACATCGCAAAAACAATCAGAGATAATAATCACCAGCGCGCGCTGCCGAATGCGCTCGGCGAATTGGTGTAGTTCCTGCACGAGGCCGGTTTCTTTTTGCGTCTTCGCCTTGGCCAATGTGTCAAAGATGTGCTTGAGGTGCAGCGGGTTCCGGCGCGGAGGAATGTCCGCAGCCACGCCATTATCGAATAGCTGCAAGCCCACTGCATCGCCCTGATGCAAAAGCATGTAGCTCAGCGTGGCGGCGATCTTGCGGGCGTAATCAAATTTCCGCATTCCCTTTTCGCCGAAGGCCATACTGGCACTGCAGTCCACTACCATATAGCAACGCAAATTAGTGTCGGCTTCGAACTCGCGTATGTATAAGCGGTCCGTCCGCGCGAGCACTCGCCAGTCCAGCAGGCGCGGGTCATCGCCGGGTACGTACTTGCGGTACTCGGCAAACTCCACGCTGGAGCCGCGGTAGGGGCTTTTGTGATGGCCGACGATGTTGCCCACCATCGGCTGGCGCGCGTGCAAGAATTGCCCGCTCAAGCGGGTAAGCACATCACCGTCAAGTATTTCGTTGTAAGCGTCCTGTTCCAAAATGGCGGGGCCGATTTGTGGGCCGGTTTACTGGGTGGCCATCGCTGCTTCTTTATTAGCAATGTTCTCGAGTAGTTTATCGATTACAAACGAGCTGTCCACGCCTTCGCTTTGCGCCTGAAAGTTGGTGAGGATACGATGACTGAGCACCGAGTGCGCCACCGCTTCCACGTCTTCCCAGCCGACCACATAACGACCGTGCAACACCGCGTGTGCCTTGGAGCCGCGAACGAGATACTGTACCGCGCGCGGGCCGGAACCCCACGTGACCCATTTCTGAATCCACTCGGGGGCGTTTTCCGACTTCGGGCGCGTGAGGCGCACCATGTCCACCACGTCATCATAAACATGATCGGGCACAGGCACGCGCTCCACGAGGCTTTGGTAGCGTTGCAAGGTGGGGCCATCGATGACCTCCTGCAAATCCGCCACGTGCGTGCCAGTAGTTTCGCGGGCAATACGGCGCTCTTCTTCCACGCTGGGATAATCCACGTTGATGAGAAACATAAAGCGATCCAGCTGCGCTTCGGGCAACGGATACGTGCCTTCCTGCTCGATGGGGTTTTGCGTGGCCAACACGAAGAACGGCTGCGGCAAATCGCGATGCACGCCGCCGGTGGTAACGCGATGCTCCTGCATCGCCTCCAAAAGCGCGCTCTGCGTTTTGGGCGGCGTCCGGTTGATCTCATCCGCCAGCACGATGTTTGAGAAGATGGGGCCCTTCACGAATTCAAACTCACGCCGCCCCGCTTCGCCTTCCTGCAATATCTCCGTGCCCGTGATGTCGCTCGGCATCAAGTCCGGCGTGAACTGAATGCGGCTAAACTGCAGGCTCATGATTTTCGACAATGAGTTGACCATTAACGTCTTGGCCAACCCCGGCACACCCATTAACAGACTGTGGCCGCGTGAGAGGATGCAAATCAACATCTGTTCCACCACCTTGTCCTGGCCGATGATGATCTTCGCCATCTCCGCCCGCATGCCGCTATACTGCTCGCGCAGTTGATCGACCGATTTTTTGTCTTCGTCAGAAACCTGATTCATGCCACCGCCAGAATTCGGGGCATCCGCGTCAAGAAGGATTAGTTTGTGCATAAAAATATACCTGTGCTGTCGTTGGACGGCGAGACTAGCAAAATCCTCCCCTGGGGCAAACAATATAGTGTTATACCGAGATTTGGATTGCCATCGCCGTCGCTTAGATCCAACCTTTAAAAATAGTCATTTGGCGGAGCATGGTTGCGATTTGTCCCGTCCAATTCCCAATTAGTTGCAAAACTGTTCTTAAAACCATGAAAAAACTCATTGCTTCTCTGGCCCTCGTTGCCCTCGCCATCACGCTCATCAATGCCGCGGATCCGCCCGCTAAGCTTTCTAAAGCCCAAAACTGGAAGGCGTACGATGCCGCCCTCAAGAAGGGGTTGCCCAAAACGGCCATCGCGCATCTGGAACCGATCATCGCGCAAACGCTGCGCGACAAGGATTACGCCGAGGCCATCAAGGCGATTGGCAAAAAGATGGCGCTCGAGGGCACCATCCAAGGCAATAAAGCGCAGGAGAAGATTCGCCGCATGGAGGCGGAGATCGCCAAGGCGCCCGCCGAAATGAAGCCGGTGATGGAGACAATTCTCGCCAATTGGTACTGGCATTATTTCCAGCAAAACCGCGGGCGCTTCCTGCAACGTACGCGCACCGGCACAGTCGCGGGCAACGATTTCGAGACGTGGGATCTGCCGCGCATTTTCAATGAGATCGACAAGCAATTCAACAAGGCGCTCCTCCACAAAGCGGTTCTCAAGAAAATTCCCGTGGTCGATTACAATGGTCTTCTGCAAAAAGGCAGCGCGCCCGACAGTTTCCGGCCCACGATGTATGATTTCCTCGTGTACAACGCGCTGCAATTTTACAGCAGCGGCGAACAAGCCGGCGCCAAGGCGGAGGATGCCTTTGAACTGAGCGCAACCGATCCTGTTTTTGATTCCGCCGCGAAATTCATGGCGTGGCAAATCAAGAGCACCGACACCGAAAGCCGCACGGTCAAGGCGTTGAATCTTTACCGTGATCTGCTTGCGTTCCACAAAAACGACAAGGACAAGAGCGCGTACATTGATGCCGATCTTGCGCGCATCAACTTCGGCAAAAACAAGGCCTTCGGCGAAACCAAAAACGATCGCTACCGCGCCGCGCTCAAGCGCTTAATCGGCGAATGGGCCGACCACCGCATCAGCGCCCGCGCCCGTTACAATCTCGCCCAGTCCCTCGATCAGGAAGGTGACAAAGTGCAGGCCATCAAGATCGCCCGCCAAGGCGCGAATGCGTTTCCCAAATCCCCCGGCGGCGCGCAGTGCCACAATCTCGTCATTCAAATCGAGGCCAAGAGCAGCAGCGCCACCATCGAGCGCGTTTGGAATGATCCCCAATCCGAGATCACCATCAAGTATCGCAACGTGGATCAAATCCA
>JAPKDK010000315.1 GCA_028872645.1 Verrucomicrobiota bacterium | reverse complement strand
CTTCTTAGCTACTTTTTTCTTGGCAGCCTTTTTCTTGACTACTTTTTTCTTAGCTTTTTTCTTGGCCATGAAGTCCTCCTCTTCATTGGTTATTGTAGGGAACCGCAAGCGATTCGGCTGTTTGTATACAACAGTTTCACCCCCTTTGCATAGCTATTTTTTCAACGAATTGAAAAAAAAACATTCACACGTTGCGCACCGCGCGCACTAAAATATTTCCCTTCGCCTTAAAAAAAAAATCAGTTAGCGTCAACGCGATGGCCGCGAAGACAAAACAGACCCCGATGATGGCGCAGTACCATCGCTTGAAAAACGATCTGCCCGAGGGTGCGGTGTTGTTGTTTCGGCTCGGTGATTTTTACGAAATGTTTTTTGACGACGCGAAAGTGTGCGCGGAAATTTTGAACATTACGCTCACCCAACGCGGTGCCACGCCGATGTGTGGCATACCCCACCACGCAGCGGATAATTACATCGGTAAGCTGCTCGCCGCCGGTCGCAAGGTGGCGATGTGCGAACAGATTGAAGAAGCCGTGCCGGGCAAACTCGTCAACCGTGAGGTGACACAAATACTCAGCCCCGGAACGCACTTCGATGAGAAGATGCTCACGGCCGAACGGAACAACTTCCTCGCCGCACTCAGTCACGAAGGCAAAGCCTTCGGGCTGGCGGTCATTGACCTCACCACGGGTGATTTCAAGGCCACGGAAACGACCGATCCCACCGCATTGCAAACGGAGCTGGAACGCCTAAAGCCCTCGGAAATCGTGCATCCCGCGGGCGATTCGAGCTTTGCCGAAGCGCTCGTCAGCAGCCGCGCTGTGGTTAACGAACACGAGAGCTGGGTCTTCGCCAGCGACACGGCGGGCTACACGTTGCGCGACCATTTTGGCGTGCAATCGCTCGATGGTTTTGGACTTAAAAATCGCCGCGCTGCCACGGGCGCTGCCGGTGGCGCGTTGCATTATTTGATCAACACGCTGCGGCGCGATGTGGCGCATTTGCGGCAGTTAAATTTTTATGAGGATCACGACTTCCTCACGCTCGATGCCACCACGCTGCGCAACCTGGAAATCCTCGAACCGCTCACGCGCGACGCACCGAATGCCGCGTGTCTTTATCACGCGGTGAATCAAACCGTAACGCCGATGGGCGCGCGGCGTTTGCGCGATTGGCTTACGCAACCGCTCGCCAACGCGGCCGCCATTCACGCACGACAGCTTGCGGTGCAAACGTGGGTGGAAGATGGCCCGCGCTTGGAACAACTCCGCAATCGATTGCGCGAGGTGCGCGACTTGGAACGAACGCTCACGCGCCTTTCCGTCGGCACCGGCAATGGACGTGATTTGTTGAACCTACGTTTTGCGATTGAACAGTTTCCGGTTTTGCGTTCGCTCATTGACGATGCGCACGACGAAGCGGGCGAATTGGAATTGCAAGACGCGGAGGACGTACCGTTGCTCACGCAACTGGCCGCGCAGTTGACGGAGCTGCCGAAAGTAGTGGCACTGATCGCGCGCGCAATTGTCGATGAACCACCGCTGGCTTTGCGCGAGGGCGGCATCTTTCGCGAAAAATTTAGCGCGGAGTTGGACGAACTGCGCGGCGGCGCAAGCGAAGGCAAAGAGTGGATCGCGCAATTGCAACTACGCGAAATTGAAAACACCGGCATCCCGTCGCTCAAGGTGCGTTTCAATAATGTGTTTGGCTACTTCATCGAGGTCACCAAAACGCATCTCGACAAAGTGCCTGCGCATTACGTCCGCAAACAAACCGTCGCCAACGCCGAGCGTTACATCACCGATGAGCTGAAGCAGATGGAGGACAAAGTGCTCGGTGCGCAGGAGCGCAGCGAAAAGCTCGAGTACGAGCTGTACCTCCAAGTGCGCGAGGCGGTGCTGGAGCATTTGCGCGCCATCCAAACCGCCGCCGCCGCGCTGGCGCAGCTGGATGTGCTGGCCGGTTTTGCGGAAACGGCCCGATTAAATGGCTATTGCCGGCCGCACGTGGGCAGTGAGAGCAGGCTGGAAATCCGAGAGGGACGCCATCCGGTGCTGGAGCAAACGCTTCTGGACGAGCGGTTTGTTCCAAATCACACGGGGTTGGGTGGCGAGAAACAGGTGGTGCTCATCACCGGCCCCAATATGGCGGGCAAAAGCACTTATATAAGGCAAGTGGCGCTCATTGCACTTTTGGCGCACACGGGCAGCTTTGTGCCGGCGGCAGAGGCGCGGGTGGATTTGCTGGACCGCATCTTCACGCGCATCGGCGCGAGCGATAACCTCGCGCGCGGCCAGTCCACGTTTATGGTTGAGATGAGCGAGACCGCCAACATTTTACATCACGCAACTGATCGCAGTCTTGTGATCCTCGACGAGATTGGCCGCGGCACAAGCACCTTCGATGGCCTGAGCCTTGCGTGGTCCATCGTGGAGTATCTCCACCAACAACTCGGCGCGAAGACACTTTTTGCCACGCACTACCACGAACTGACCGAGCTGTCCCAACGACTCCCACGCGTGTTCAATCTCAACGTGGCGGTGAAGGAGTACAACGAGCAAGTGATCTTCCTTCGACAAATTGTCGATGGCGCGGCGGACCAAAGCTACGGCATCCAAGTCGCCCGCCTCGCTGGCGTGCCTCAACCCGTGCTCGCCCGCGCCAAGGAAATTCTCGCCAACCTCGAAGAAACCGACCTCACCGCCGCCGGCGGCACCAAGGGAACCACCAATCCCAAAGCGGAACGGAAAAAACTGCGCGACCTCACGCCGTCACCGCAATTGGATTTGTTTAATTAGCGTAACAGGAGGGCGAAGCTTTGCTTTTTATTCCTCCTCCGGCGTGGTTCGGTACACCACCAACACGCCGAAGTCCGTGCCCTTCTTTTCATCGGCCACGTATTGCACAGGATGCACGCCGATAAGATTGTCTTCCTCGAGGGAACTAAGAAATTCGGAAACGGTGTCGTCGAAGGTATCTTTTTTGTCCTTCACACAATCGCCGTGCAAAACAGTTTTCACACACAACCGATGGGCGGACATCGCCTCACGCTCGAGTGAGGCCATTTTGCTGCCGTGAAAACCCATCACAAATTCCGGCGGTGCAGCGGTGGGTG
>JAPKDK010000035.1 GCA_028872645.1 Verrucomicrobiota bacterium | reverse complement strand
TCATTTACTACGAGGACTATCTCGTGGTGGATCCGGGCGAAACGCCGTTAGAGCGCAACCAACTGCTCACCGAAGAAGAATTCCGAGAAGCCAAGGCCACGTACGGCCCCGAATCCTTCGAGGCCGCGATGGGCGCGCAGGCGGTGCACGATGCCCTTTGCCGCATCGACCTCGCCGCGGGCGTGGTGGAGCTGCAGGAAGCGATGACCAAAACGCGTTCCAAACAAATCCGCAAAAAACTCGCCAAACGCATCAAGCTCTTTCAGGGATTTGAAGGCTCCAACTCGCGTCCGGAATGGATGGTGCTCACGGTGCTGCCAGTGATCCCGCCGGACTTGCGTCCGTTGGTGCCATTGGAAGGCGGCCGCTTTGCCACCAGCGATCTCAACGATTTATATCGGCGCGTCATCAACCGCAACAATCGCCTGAAAAATCTCACGCAGTTGAAGACCCCCGAGGTCATCATCCGCAATGAGAAACGGATGTTGCAGGAAGCGGTGGATGCATTGTTCGACAATGGCCGCCACGGGCGCGCCGTGACCGGCGCGGGCAATCGCGCATTGAAAAGTCTTTCCGATATGCTCAAGGGGAAGGGCGGACGGTTCCGCCAAAACCTGCTCGGCAAGCGCGTGGATTATTCCGGTCGCTCGGTGATTGTTGTCGGGCCCGAGCTGAAGCTTCACCAATGCGGATTGCCCAAGAAAATGGCACTCGTGTTGTTCGAACCCTTCATCATCCGTCGCCTCAAAGAATTGGGCTACGTGCACACCGTTCGCTCGGCCAAGAAACTCATTGAGCGACAGACCTCCGATGTGTGGGACGTGCTCGAAGAAGTCACCAAGGGTCATCCGGTGCTGCTAAACCGCGCACCCACTTTGCACCGTCTTTCCGTGCAGGCGTTTGAGCCGGTCCTCATCGAGGGCGAGGCGATCCGAGTGCACCCGCTGGTGTGTACCGCTTACAATGCAGATTTTGATGGCGACCAAATGGCGGTGCACCTGCCGCTCTCGGTGGAGGCGCAAATGGAGGCGCGGCTGTTAATGCTGGCACCCAACAATATTTTCAGTCCTTCGAGTGGTCGGCCGATCATGACTCCCACGCAGGATATCACGTTGGGGTGCTACTATCTCACGGTGGATCCGTTGAAGATGAACAAGAAAAAGTACAGGGATGGTCGTCGCAAGATGTTGTTTGCCGACAAATCCGAGGTGATCTTTGCCCAGGCTGAAGGCGTGATTGACACGCACACGGCCATTCGCATTGCCAATCCAGATCGCGGCAAGAAAACGGTGTACGGCGATCCAGAAAGCGCGGTCATCGAAACCACAGTCGGCCGGGTGATTTTCAGCGAAATTTGGCCCAAGGAACTGGGCTTCGCGAATTTCGAAGTCGGCAAAAACAAGATCGGCGATCTTATCGCCGACTGCTATAAATTCGCTGGGCATGAGAAAACGGTGACAACCCTCGACCTCCTCAAGGAACTCGGCTTCCGCGAGGCCACCAAGTCCGGGGCCTCCATTGGCATTGATGACATGATCATTCCAAAGGAAAAAGGTCAGGAAATCAAGAGTGCCGAAAAGGAAATCTCCGATGTGGAGAAACAATACCGCAAGGGTGTGATCACGCCGGGCGAGCGCTATAATAAGATTATCGATATCTGGACGCACGCGACGGATAGGATTTCCAGTGTGATGCTGAAAACTCTCGAAACCAATCAAGGCAAGGAAGAGTATAACCCCGTGGCGCTGATGGTGGACTCCGGTGCGCGCGGCAACCGCCAGCAAGTGCGGCAGCTCGCCGGCGTGCGTGGCCTCATGGCCAAGCCCAGTGGCGACATCATTGAGAAACCGATCCTTTCAAACTTCCGTGAGGGACTCACGGTGTTGGAGTATTTCATCTCCACCCACGGAGCCCGCAAAGGCTTGGCCGATACTGCGCTCAAGACCGCTGACTCCGGTTACATGACCCGCAAGCTCGTGGATGTGGCGCAGGACGTCATCATTCAGGAAATGAACTGCGGTACCCGAAACGGTATTTGGGTTGAGGCCATAAACGAAGGCGAAGAGGAAGTCGTGCATCTGGCTCACCGCCTCGAGGGACGGCACTCGTGCGATCACATTATCAACCCCATCAACCCTGCTGAAAAACTCATCAAGGCTGGCGTGGAATTCGACGAGCACCGCGCCAAAGCCGTTGAAGATGCCGGCATCGACAAAGTCAAAGTGCGCTCCGTGCTCACCTGCGAAAACAAGCAGGGCGTGTGCGCGCATTGTTACGGCCGCAATAACGCCACCGGTCGCACGGCTGAGCTGGGCCAGGCAGTGGGCATCATCGCTGCGCAATCCATTGGCGAGCCGGGTACTCAGCTCACCATGCGCACCTTCCACATCGGCGGCACGGCCTCGGCGGTTTTCAAGCAGCCGGAAATCAAGGCCAAGAAGGGCGGCATGGTGCACTATGAAGGTCTCCGCATTGTAGATCTGCAGGATGGCAGCCACATTGTGCTCAACAAAAACGGCACCGTCATTGTGCGCGATGCCAAAACCGATGCCGAACTAGAAACCTACGACATCCCCATCGGCGCGGTGATCACCGTGGGCAATGGCGACAAGGTCAAGGCCGGCGAAACCTTCGTGCAATGGGATCCGTACAACGTACCGATTCTTTCCGAGAAAAAAGGACGCATCCGTTTCCACGACATCATCGAAGGCGTGACAATGGAGATGGAGGTGGACGAAACCACCGGTCAGGATTCCATGGTCGTCATCGAGCACAAAGAAGATTTGCATCCGCAAATCATCATTGAAGATTCGAAGAAGCAAGTGGTTGCCAATTACCCCATCCCCGCCGGCGCGCACGTGCAGGTAGGCGATAAAGATACCATCAAGGCTGGTACGTTGTTGGCCAAGACGCCGCGTAAAACTGCCAAGACCAAAGATATCACCGGCGGTTTGCCGCGGGTGTCTGAACTGTTCGAGGCGCGCCAGCCGAAAGACGCGGCCGAGATTGCCCGCATCGATGGCATGGTGGACTTTGGAGCCATTGTTCGCGGCAAACGCACGGTCATCGTGCAGGATCAAACGACCGCCGAGGAAGAGGAACATATGATTCCGATTGGCAAACACGTCATCGTCTTTAAGGGCGATCTTGTGAAGAAAGGCCAGCAACTCACCGAAGGCCCCATGGTGCCGCATGATATTCTCGAAGTACTCGGCGTGGATGCCTTGCAAGCGTTCCTCGTGAACGAAGTGCAAGAGGTTTATCGTTTGCAGGGCGTGACCATTTCCGACAAGCACATCGAAATGATCGTACGCCAAATGCTGCGCAAGGTGAAAATCACCGAGCCCGGCGACACCACTTTCCTGTGGGGCGAACAGATTGACCGGCTGATCTTTGATGCAGAAAACGAGAGCGTTGAGAAAATGGGCGGCCAACCTGCCGAAGCCAGTCCCGTGCTGCTCGGTATTACCAAGGCTTCCATCGAGACGGAGAGCTTTTTGTCCGCCGCCAGTTTCCAAGACACCACGCGCGTCCTCACCGAGGCAGCGACCTTGGGCAAAAAGGACACCCTGCGCGGGTTCAAGGAAAACGTGATTATGGGGCATATCATCCCCGCTGGCACAGGTTTTGACGGTCATCGCAACCTCAGTCTCGACCCGCAAGTCGAGGAAGTGGAAGCCGTGGAAGCGCCGAATCTATTGCTGGAAGAAGAGGGAGAAATGGCTGGATAAGGCTTTTAGGAGAAAAACTGCCAAAAAGTCTGAAATTGGGGGTTATGACGCCTCCAGGGATTTTCCCAAAAAAAACTCATAAAACTAGTTGCAACGGGGTTTTACTTTGGTACTATCCCGCCCCCGAATCGCTTGCCGACGCGGACAACGCGTAGGTAAGCGAATTTTATTATATAATGCCGACAATTAATCAACTGGTCCGCAAGGGACGGAAACGGACGAAGGAGAAGAGCACTTCTCCCGCGCTCGAGAACTGTCCTTTCCGGCAGGGCGTGTGCCTGCAGGTGTACACGCGTACCCCGAAGAAGCCGAACTCCGCGATGCGGAAGGTTTGCAAGGTGCGCCTCACCAACGGGCACGAGATTATCGCCTACATCCCAGATGAGGGACACAGTTTGCAGGAGCACTCCATCGTGCTCGTGCGGGGTGGCCGGGTGAAAGATTTGCCGGGCGTGCGCTACCACGTGGTGCGCGGCACCCGCGATGCCGCCGGCGTGGAGAAGCGCCGGGTGAGCCGTTCCAAGTACGGTGTGAAACGCCCGAAGGCCGGCAAGAAGAAATAAGGATTTTATATGTCACGCAGACGCAGAGCAGTTAAACGCGAGATTCGCCTCGACGCCCGCCATCACAGCTTACTCGTGGGGCGTTTAGTGAATACCATTATGAAATGCGGCAAGCGCAATCTTGCGCAAAGCCTAGTGTATGATGCGTTCGACCAAATTAGTGAGAAGCAGGAAGGTGCCACGCCGATTGAAATATTGCAACGCGCCGTGGAAAACGCCAAGCCGCGCCTTGAGGTGAAGAGTCGCCGCGTGGGTGGCGCTACTTATCAAGTACCGCTGGAAGTAACCGGCGAGCGCTCCGAATCACTGGCCCTGCGTTGGATCGTGGAATTTGCCAAGGCCCGTAAAGGCACGCCGATGAAACGGGCGTTGGCCAACGAAATTCTTGACGCTTACAACGGCGAAGGCAATTGCATTCGCCGGCGCGATGAGGTCCACCGGATGGCACAGTCCAACAAGGCTTTTGCCCATTTCCGCTGGTAAAAACATTTTGGATTGTGAACCGCCCCGAGCGTAGATTTATCGGGGCGTTTTTTAATCCAAACCAACGATGGAAACATTGACCGACGTAGACACGAAAGTACTGAACTCGCCAAACCGCGAGTACACAATGGAGCGCACCCGGAACATCGGGATTGCGGCGCATATTGACGCGGGCAAAACCACGACCACCGAGCGCGTCTTATTCTACACGGGCCTCTCACATAAAATCGGCGAGGTGCACGACGGCAACACCGTCACCGATTGGATGGAACAGGAGCGCGAACGCGGCATCACCATCACCAGCGCGGCCACCACGTGTTTTTGGACGCAAAAGTCCGACGGCACCGATAAGCTGTGGGAAGGCGTTGCTCATCGCGTCAACATTATCGACACCCCCGGCCACGTGGATTTTACGGCTGAGGTAGAGCGCTCCATGCGCGTGCTCGACGGCGCGGTCGCCGTATTCTGCGCTGTGGCCGGCGTGCAGCCGCAATCCGAAACCGTTTGGCGCCAAGCCACCAAGTACGGCGTGCCCCGTATTGCGTTCATCAACAAGATGGATCGCACCGGCGCGAATTTTAATAATGTGGTCGCCGAGATGCGCGAGAAACTCGGCGCGTACGCCTACGCGGTGGGTATCCCGATTGGTGCGGAAGAAGATCTGCGCGGCGTCATCGATGTCATCACCCAGAAGGCGCTTATTTATGATCCCGCCGATGACCTCGGCACCACGATCACCATCGAAGAAATCCCAGCGGAGATGAAAGACGAAGCCGAACTGGCCCTCGCTGAATTGATCGAAGCGGTGGGCGACAAGGACGACGAGGTGATGGGAATGATCCTCGATGAGAAGCCGATCGATAGTTTTACTCTCAAGCGCGCCATCCGCCGTCTCACTTCCGCCAATGAAATGGTGCCGGTGCTCGGCGGTTCCGCCTTCAAAAATAAAGGTGTGCAGCCGATGATGGACGCGGTCATCGATTATCTTCCCTCTCCGCTGGACGTGGACCCCGCCGTGGGTGCTGATGTGGATGATGCCGAAGAACTCACCACCCTACCCGCCGATGACACCGCCCCGTATTGTTCGTTGGCGTTCAAGCTGTGGACCGATCCGTTTGCCGGCAAACTGGTGTTCTTTCGCGTTTACAGCGGCTCCATGACCAAGGGTGATACTATCTATAATCCGCGCACCCGCCGCAAGGAGCGCGTGAACCGGATTATGATGATCCAAGCCGACAAACGCGAAGAGGTGGAGACGGTCTACGCCGGCGATATCGCCGCACTCGTGGGTGTGCGCAACATCACCACCGGCGACACGCTCTGCACGCCGGATCTCGATGTGTGCCTCGAGCCCCCGACTTTTCCCGAACCCGTCATCTCAATGGCCATCGAACCGGAGACTAAGGCCGATCAGGAAAAAATGTCCGAAGGCCTCCAGCGTTTAGCCGAGGAAGATCCCACTTTCCGCTGTCACACCGACGAAGAAACCGGCCAATTGTTGATTGCCGGAATGGGTGAGCTGCACTTGGAAATTATTTGCGATCGCTTGCGCCGCGAGTTTGGCGTCACCGCCACATCCGGCGCGCCGCAAATCGCCTATCGCGAAACTATCACCACCGCTGCCGAAGGCGTGGGCAGGTTTGTGAAACAATCCGGCGGTCGTGGCCAATACGGACACGCCGTGATCACCCTCGAGCCCAACAAAGAAGAGGGGGTTCTCATTGAGAACAAAATCGTGGGCGGCGCGATTCCCAAGGAATACATTCCCGCCGTCATCGCCGGCATCGAAGAGACCATTCGTAGCGGCGTGCTCGCTGGTTTCCAGATGATCAATCTCAAAGTACAAATCATCGATGGCTCCTATCACGATGTGGACTCCAACGAGTTGGCTTTTAAAATGGCCGGCATCTTTGCGCTGAAATCCGCCGTGGCCAAAGCCAAACCCATTTTGCTCGAACCGGTGATGAAAGTGGAATGCACCACGCCCGACCAATATCAGGGCGACCTCATTGGAGATCTTAACCGTCGTCGCGGAAAAGTGCAGGGCATCGACAGCAAACCCTCCGGTACGATCATCAATGCCGAGGTGCCGTTGGCCGAAATGTTCGGTTATGCAACCGCCATCCGCTCACTCTCCAGTGGTCGTGCTTCATACAGCATGGAACCGTTGACTTTTGAACCCGTTCCGCACAGTATCGCGGAAGAGATCCTCGACAAGGCACCTAAAAAGGCTGCCAGAGCTTAGGTATTTTATATGGCCGGAAATCAAATTAGAATCAGACTCAAAGGTTACGATCACCGCGTGCTCGACCGCTCCTCACAGGAAATTGTGGAGACCGTGAAACGCACCGGCAGTCGCGTGGCCGGCCCCATCCCATTGCCCACCCGGCGCGAGCGTTTCACAATGACTCGCTCCCCGCACGTGGACAAAAAGAGCCAGGAAACCTTCGAGCAACGCACCCACAAACGCCTCATCGATATTCTCTCCCCCACGCCCAACACCATCGATGAATTAAAAAAACTTAACCTCCCCGCGGGCGTGGATATTAACATTAAAATTTTCTAGCAAAATGATCGGATTGATTGGGAAAAAAATTGGCACGTCGCGCGTCTACGATGACGCCGGCAACGCGGTGTGTGTCACTGTGATTCACACCGGCGACAATCGCGTCGTCCAGTGCAAAACCGCTGACGGCAAGGACGGCTACAACGCGGTGCAAATCGGGTACGACGATCAAAGCCACAAGCGCCGCGTCACCCAACCGCTGCAGGGACACTTCAAAAAACACAACGCCGAAGCTACCAAATGGGTGAAGGAGTTTCGCGATTTCAGCCTTGAAGTGCAGCCGGGCGATACCGTGCCGGTCACCATTTTTGAGCCGGGCGATTACGTGGATGCCACCGCCCGCACCAAAGGGCGCGGCTTCCAAGGCGTGGTCAAACGCTGGAATTTTGCTGGCGGCCCCGCGTCGCACGGGCAAAAAGGCTGGTTCCGCCGACCCGGTTCTATTGCCGCGGGTTCCACCCCCGGTTGGGTGAGCAAAGGCAAAAAGATGCCCGGCCATATGGGCCAACGCCAACGTACGGTGCAAAATTTGAAAATCGTGCAGGTGCGCGAGGAAGATCAGTTATTGCTCGTGAAAGGCGCCATCCCTGGTGCCAATGGCGATTACGTGGTCATCCGTGAGGCCAAGAAAAAACCGAAGGCCACCAAGTAACTGGAGAAATTTTTGATGGAACTTAAAGTAAAGACATTAAGTGGCGATGAAGCGGGAACGTATTCCGTGGGCTTCAGTGTCATTGAAGACGAAAAAGGCGAGCAAGCCGTGCACGACACGGTGGTGGCGTATATGGCCGCGAAACGCAGTGGCACGGCCAAAACCAAAGACCGCGGCGAAGTGAGCGGCACCGGTAAAAAACCATGGCGCCAAAAAGGAACCGGCCGCGCCCGGACAGGTTCGCTCCGTACCAATATCTTTACCGGCGGCGGCGTGGTGCACGGCCCCGTGCCGCGTGATTTTTCCAAGAAGGTTAACGCCAAAACCCGGACGCTCGCCCTGCGCAAGGCGCTTAGTGAACGGTTGAAGGATGGCGAAGTGACAGTGGTGGCGGATCTCAATCTTGAGACCAAAAAAACCAAAGCCTTTTGTGCCCAGCTTGACGCCATTGATACAAAAGCCAAAACACTTTTGCTCGTGGATGCTGATGCTAGCAGCAACGACAATCTTTGCTGGGCCTCCCGCAACATTCCCTTGGTGGAACTCGCCGAGGCGAGCAGCTTGAACACTTATCAAGTGCTGCGCTCGGACCGCATTATCATCACCCAAGCTGGCCTTGATACGGTCGCCGGTCGTCTCAAATAAGGAACGCCAATGGATTCATTCACTATCATCAAGGGCGTTTGGGACAAGGAGAAAACCCAAATCCAGCGCGACCTGTACAACCAACGTCGCACCGAGGGCATGAAGGAAACTTGCCCGTCACAATACTCGTTTGTGGTAGATCGTCGCGCGAATAAAATTCAAATCCGCAAGGCGGTGCAGGAGCTGTTCAAAGTGGGCGTTACCCACGTGAACACGATGATGGTGCGCGGCAAGGTTAAACGCGGCCGCACCAAAATGGCGGGCTTCACCGGTAACTGGAAGAAAGCAATTGTCACCCTCAAAGAAGGCGAGTCCATCGATCTCGTATAACAAGGAATTTCCCGATGCCCATCCGATCATATAAACCGACGACCCCCTCGATGCGCTACATCAAGCGCTCGACTTTCGAGGAGATCACCAAGACCAAGCCCGAAAAGGCATTGGTGAAAATCCGCAAGAGAACTGGCGGACGCAACAACCGCGGCCGCGTCACGATGCGTGGCATTGGCGGTGGTGCGAAACAAAAGATTCGTAACGTCGATTTCAAACGCCGGTTCTCTCGTAAAGCTTTTGGCGAAGACGCCACGGTGACGGCAAAAGTGATTGCCATCGAGTACGATCCCATGCGCTCGGCGCGCATTGCGTTGCTCGAGTATGAAGGCGGTGAAAAGCGCTACATTATTGCGCCCAATAAACTTGGTGTGGGCGACTCCGTGCAAAGCGGGCCGAATGCTGAGCCGGAAATTGGCAGTGCGATGCCGATCAAAAATGTTCCGCTCGCTGCCACGATTCATAACATCGAACTTACTCCCGGACGGGGCGGACAGATCGTGCGTGCTGCGGGTTCATCCGCCACATTGATGAGTCTCGACGGCGATATGGCGCAAATCAAACTGCCTTCCGGTGAAATCCGCCGGGTTAATGAAAATTGCTGGGCCACCATCGGCCAGGTCGGCAACACCGACCACGGAAAACAAGTCATCGGTAAAGCCGGTAACTCGCGGCATCGCGGTATTCGTCCGATCACTCGTGCGGTGGCGAAAAACCCTGTCGATCACCCCATGGGCGGTGGCGAGGCTAAGACCTCCGGCGGCGGTCACCCGGTCACTCCTTGGGGCGTGATCACTCGTGGTTACAAAACCCGTTCCAAGAAAAAATATTCCAACAAATTTATTCTCGTGCGCCGTGATGGCCGTCCGATGAAACGCAAATAATAAAACCGTATGGCACGTTCAATTAAAAAAGACTGGTTTGTGGAGCCCAAGCTGATGGCGAAGGTTCAAAGTCAAAAGGAGGGGGGCCAAATCCGCCCCATCAAAACGTGGTACCGGCGCTGCGCCATCCATCCAGATTTCGTGGGGCACACGTTTAATGTCCACAACGGCAAAGCCTTTTTGCCGGTGTTCGTTACTGAAAATATGGTCGGCCACAAGCTTGGCGAATTTTCACCCACCCGCGTATTCAAAGGCCACAGTGCCCACGTGAAAAGGGAGATTAAATAATGGATTTTACTTGCACTACACAAAACGTCCGTATGTCGCCAAAAAAAATGCGCGAAGTGACGCGCCAACTTTTACCCAGAAAAACCAAAGACGGCAAAAAAGAGGGGATGCTTGTGAGCAAGGCGCAAGCCGTGCTCTCCGCCATCCCGCGCAAATCCGCGCGCTTCATCGAGAAGACACTCAACACCGCCCTGCACAATGCCGAACACATCGGGGCCGAATGGACCACTGCCGAGGTGCAGGAAAAAGTGGCCAAGCTTAAGCAGGACATTGAAAATCATTCGGATGAAAACGGCATCATCCAGCGCAAGCATCGCCATTTGAAAGCCAAGCTCACCAAGCTCGAGGCGTATCTCGACACCGGCGGCAAGGTGGATACCAGCAAGCTGCGCATCAAAAACGCGATGGCCACTTCGGCCACGCCCTTGCGCCGTTGGATGACTCGCGCTCGTGGCGGCGGTTCGGTCATTCTCAAGCGTTGCACGCACATCCGCATCACTCTTTCCGACGACGAATAACATGGGACAAAAAACCAATCCAATCGGCCTTCGCACCGCAGTCACCAAGGACTGGGCATCGAAGTGGTATTCCGACAAGAAAGACTTTGCCGCCTTTATGGCCGAGGACCGCGCGATTCGCGATCTGCTTTACGGGAAGCTCGAGAACGCTGCGGTCACTAAGATTCTCATTGAGCGTGCCGCCCAACGCGTGCGCATCAAAATCCTCACCGCCCGACCCGGCGTGGTCATTGGCCGCCGCGGCGCGGAGATTGATATTATCAAGGAAGAGCTTGCGCGTATGACCAATAAGGAAGTGTACGTGGACATTCAGGAAATCCGTCAGCCTGAAACCGATGCCCAACTGGTTGCCGAAAATGTGAAGATGCAGCTGGAGCGCCGCATCGCCTATCGCCGCGCCATGAAGCGCGCGGTGCAAACGGCAATGGATTGTGGTGCCGAAGGCATTCGCATTCGCTGCGCCGGCCGTTTGAACGGTGGGGAAATTGCCCGCGTGGAGCAATATTTGGAGGGCCGCGTGCCGTTGCACACTTTGCGCGCGACGATTGATTACGGCTTCACCGAAGCCAAAACCAAAGCGGGTTTACTCGGCATCAAATGTTGGATTTGTAAGGGCGAAGATCAGCCTGGGAAATCTACAGAAGAAGAGCTAATCGAAACCGGTGCCCCCAAGGGCAAACAATAATAACTTGAACCGAACACGAAAGCAGAGAATTTAAATGGCCGCCACAATTCCAGCCCGAGTTAAGTACCGCAAAATGCACCGCGGCAGTCGTGCCGGCATTGCATGGAAGGGCAACAATGTGTCCTTCGGCGAATTCGGTCTGCAAGCTCTCGATCGCTGCTGGCTCACCACCCAGCAAATCGAAGCCTGCCGCCAAACGATCACCCGCAAAATGAAACGGCGCGGTAAAGTTTGGATCCGCGTGTTCCCACAAAAATCTTATACTAAGAAACCGTTGGAAGTGCGGATGGGCAAAGGCAAAGCCAACGTGGAAGGGTGGGTCGCCGTGGTGCGTCCGGCCAATATGCTTTTTGAAGTGGGTGGTGTGAGCGAAAGCCTCGCCCGCGACGCCATGCGTTTGGCCGCGGCCAAGCTGCCTATTCCGACCCGATTTGTAACACGCCTGTAGCAGAATGAAGACGAAAGAAGAAATTAATGAAATGCCCGCAGCCGAGCTGCGCGAGCAAGTGCTGCTGACCAAGCAGGAGCTATTCAGCCTCACCCTCTTGAAGAGTGGCGGATTGGAAAAGCCCCATCGCATTCCATTGCTGCGCAAACAAATTGCGCGGCTTGAGACGCGCCTTACGTTGCTTCGTAAAAAAGCCGAGGACGCAACTGTGGCCTCTAACTAATTTTATCCATGAGCGAAACCCAAGCAAAACATCGCAAAGAGCGCAGCGGCGAAGTCATCTCAAACAAGATGACCCAAACGATCGTGGTGCGCGTGAAGCGCCGGATCAAGCATCCGCTGTACAAAAAAGTAATCACCAAGTTTAAAAAGTATTACGTGCATGATGCCGAGAGCGTTGCCCAACCGGGCAACCATGTGCGCATCCGCGAAACCCGGCCCATCAGCAAGCTGAAACGCTGGGAGTTGGTGGAAGTCATTCGGTAATTAGAGGAAAGAATCATGCTACAACTTTGTTCAGTTTGTGAAGTGGCCGACAACACCGGCGCGAAGCGTGCCGCCATCATCGGCGTGATCGGCGAGAGCAAGAGCTACGGCGAGATCGGCGACATCGTCAAGGCCCACATCAAAGAGGCCGCGCCCGATGGGACCGTGAAGAAGAGTGAAGTGGTCGATGCGGTCATCGTCCGCACCAAGAAAGCCATTCGCCGCAGCGATGGCTCGTACCTGCGATTTGATAATAACGCGGTGGTCATTATTGACGCCGACAAAAACCCACGTGGCACCCGTATCTTTGGTCCGGTGGCCCGCGAGTTGCGCGAAAAGAACTTTATGAAAATCATTTCCCTCGCACCGGAGGTCCTGTAATGGCGGAAAAAACTCAAGGCAAGAGAAAGCAAAACCGCGTGCGGCGCGATGACAAAGTGCGCATCCTCGCCGGTGAACACCGCGATTCTGAAGGCAAAGTCACTCGCATTCTTGCGGAGAATGACCGGGTGGAAGTGGAGGTCGAGGGCCTCGCTGAGGATGACATGATCGTGAAGCACCAAAAACGCAGCACGGAATTTCCGAATGGCACGCGCCTGCATTTGAACCCCACGATGCACATTTCCAATGTGATGAAGCTCGACCGATGGAATGCCCGCCGAGGTAGTTGAAGGCAATTAATATGAAATCCAGACTTTATAGCAAATATCACGAGGAAGTGAAACCGGCCATGCGAAAGGATCGGAATTACACCAATCTGCATCAAGTGCCGTGCATTGAGAAAATCATTGTGCACATGGGCCTCGATGCCACGCTGGAAAAATCCGCGCTGGAAGATGCGATGAACGACATGAAAACCATCACCGGTCGCAAGCCGGTGGTCAATCTTGCCCGTAAGAGCGTGTCGAATTTCAAGCTGCGTGAGGGGATGCCCATCGGCTGCCACGTCACGCTGCGCCGCGAGGTGATGTACGAGTTTCTCGATCGCCTCACCGCCGTTGCGCTGCCGCGCATCCGTGACTTCCGCGGCATCAATCCGAAATCCTTCGATGGGCAGGGCAACTATTCGATGGGCATCACCGAACAATCTATTTTCCCGGAAATCGAACTGGACAAAGTGAAACGCACGCAGGGGATGGACGTGACCATCGTGACCAGCGCCGGCACCAACGACGAGGCGCTGGATCTGCTGACCCGTATGGGAATGCCCTTCGCCGGCAAAAAAGCCGTGGGCGAGTCCGGAGAAGAGGAACTTTCCAAGTCCGACGAAGTGAACGAGGCGAATTTAGAAACACACGTGGTCAAACCCCTGAGCAAGCAGGACATTAAAATTTTGGACGCTCCGGAGGAAGAATCCCCGGCACCCAAAAGTGAAGACAACGAATAGCTAGGAAAATTTAATATGGCCAAGAAATCATGGATTGAACGAAACCAGCGCAAAGAGCGCTCGGTGGTGAAGTACGCCGCGCGGCGTAAGGAGTTGAAAGAAGCGGGCGATTACGCCGGTCTGGCGCTCCTGCCGCGCAACGCCTCCCCCGTGCGGGTGGTGAATCGCTGCAACGTCACCGGCCGCCGGCACGGCTTCATTCGCAAGTTCGGCTTGAGCCGCATCGCCTTCCGTGAGGCGGCGCTGAGCGGGATGATCCCGGGCGTCACCAAGGCCAGTTGGTAACTATATAATACAATGGATCCCGTCGCAGACATGCTTACTAGTATTCGGAACGCCAATATGGCGACCAATCCGGATTGCTCCGTGCCCTATTCCAAGCTCAAGGAAAACGTGGCCCAAATCCTCAAAGAGGAAGGCTACATCACCAGCTTTCAAGTCACCGGCTCAGGCGTCATCAAGCGCCTCGAGGTGGCTCTCAAATACATCGGACGCAAGGGCGTGATTGAGGGCATCAAAAAAATCAGCAAACCCGGCCTGCGCAAGTATGTGGGCGCCGGCGAAATGCCGAGGGTGCTTGGCGGTTTGGGCGTGGCGATTGTCTCCACGTCGCTGGGCGTGATGAGCGGCACCAGTGCGCGTGAAAAGAAAGTGGGCGGCGAAGTGCTGGCCCATGTTTGGTAAAAAATTTTAAGGAACTTTTAAAGGAAAAGATAATGTCAAGAATTGGTAAAATGCCCGTGCCCGTGCCGAGCACCGTGAAGGTGAATCTCAGCGGCCGCTCGATTTCAGTGGAAGGCCCAAAGGGCAAACTGCAGTTGGACCTCCCCGAGCGCACCGAAGCCAAGCTGGAAGATGACCAAATCATCGTCACCCGTGAGAACGACGAGAAACGCTCCAAGGCCATGCATGGCCTTGCGCGCAGTCTCATCAACAACATGGTGGTGGGCGTGGATAAAGGGTTTGTAAAAAAACTCGAGATCCACGGTGTGGGTTTCAAGGCCGCCGTACAAGGCCAGAAGCTCAACCTGCTGCTGGGCTACTCGCACGACATCAATCACAAAATCCCGCAGGGCATCACCGTCACTGTGGAAGATAATACCAACGTCACCATCGAAGGTGCCGACAAAGCCGTCGTCGGCAAAATGGCCGCGGAGGTGCGCAGCTACTATCCCGTGGAGCCGTACAAGGGCAAAGGCGTGCGTTACAGCGACGAGCACGTCATCCGCAAACAAGGCAAACAAGTTCAGTAAGGAAAATTTCCGATGAGACCCGAACAGAAACGCAAGATCGTACAACGCCGCCGCTGGCGGATTCGCAAGAAAATCCACGGCACCGCCGCGCGTCCGCGTATGGCCGTTCGCTTTACCGAGCGCAACATTTACGTGCAATTCATCAACGACGACGAAGGCTGCACACTCGCCTCCGCGTCCACGCGCCACAAGGCGCAAACCGGCCGCGAAACCCTCGCCGCCAACAAAGCCGGTGCCGAAGTGCTCGGCCAAGCCGCCGGCGAAGCCGCCAAGGCCGCTGGAATTAGCAAAGTGATTTTTGACCGTTGCGGTGCGCGCTACGTGCAGGATGGCAAGATTGACATCTTCGCCCACGCCGCCACCCGCGCCGGATTGGATTTCGGGCTCGATTTGGATAAGAAGAAAAAATCCGAGATCAAAAAATCCGCCGAGGAAGAGCAGGCCAAAAAGCCAAAGAAGGAGAAAAAGGAAAAGAAAGCTAAGAAAGAAAAGAAGGCTGAAAAGCTTGAGCAGGCCGAAGTGACCGAGCCGACTGCGGAAACTGAAAAGGCTGAGCCGGTTGAAGAAGCCGCGCCCGCCGAGGCCCCCGAAAAGGCCGAGGCCACCAAATAAAAATTTAACCTGAAACAAACGACCCTAAACGTGGCAGAGGAAACAACAACCCCATCCGAGACTCCCGCAACAGCTGCACCTGCAGCTGAAGCCGCCCCCGTGGCGGCGACCCCCACGCCCACGCCCGCGCCCGCGCCCGCGCGGCAAAATGACCGCGGCCCCCGTGGCGGCGGTAATCGTGGTGGCGGTGGCG
>JAPKDK010000314.1 GCA_028872645.1 Verrucomicrobiota bacterium | reverse complement strand
ATGCGCGCCTTCATGCCCAACGTGGACGGCAAGGGCGAGGACGCCCGCACGGGCCGCGTGGGCGTGCTGGAGGATACCAACGGCGACGGGCGCATGGACAAGCGCACGGATTTTCTCACCGGCTTGCAGATGCCGCGTGCCATTTCGCTGGTGAAAGGCGGCGTGCTCGTGGCGGAGCCGCCGATGCTTTGGTTTTGTGAAGACACCGATGGCGATCTCAAAGCTGACAAAAAAACCGCTGTACTCAAAAACTACGGCAGTCAAGGCCCGGTGGAACATACCGACAACGGTCTTATGCTTGGCCTCGACAACTGGCTTTACAATGCGAAATCCACCAAACGCCTGCGCTTTGTGGATGGCAAATGGGAATTGAACAACACTTGCTTCCGAGGTCAATGGGGAATCACTCAGGACAATTATGGCCGCATTTATTACAACAACAATTCCAACCCTTTGTACGGCGATCTCATTGCGGGTCATTATTCGGTGCGCAATCCGCATCATTCTTCGCGACACGGAGTGAATGTTCCGTTCTTTAATGAACGCACGGTTTGGACCTCCCGTGTGAATCCGGGCATCAATCGCGGCTACCAAAAATCAATGCTGCGCGATGGGCATCTCGCCACGTGGACGGCCGCGTGCGGGCCAGTGATTTATCGGGGCGACCAATATCCCGCCGCGATGGTGGGCGACGCGTTTATCCCCGAGCCGAGCGGCAATATGATTCGCCACCAACGCATCACGTGGAAAACGGACGGAATGCCTGATGCCCGCAACGCGTACGACAAAGCCGAGTGGTTGACTTCCACCGACGAACGCTTTCGCCCCGTGAATATGGTCAACGGTCCCGATGGCTGCCTGTACATCGTGGATATGTATCGCGGCATTCTGCAGCACAAAGTTTATGTGACATCCTTTCTGCGCAAACAAATCATCGAACGCAAGCTCGATGCGCCGATTGGGTTGGGCCGGATTTATCGCGTGGTGCACACGGGCCAAAAAGCAAAACAATCCCCAAAAATTTCCGGGCAAAAATCCAGCCAACTCATCGCGCACTTAGAATCGGACAACGGCTGGCTGCGCTCCACCGCGCATCGGTTGTTAGTCCAACGGGCAGACGCGAAAACAATCCCGCAATTGCGCCAGACGGCCACCCACAGCGAGAGCCATTTGGCGCGGCAACACGCGCTTTGGATTTTGGAAGGCACCGGCGGCTTGGACGAAAAGACAATCGCAGCCGCAATGAGCGACAAACATTCACGTGTCCGCATCGCGGCGTTGCGGGTGGCGGAAGCATTCACAAACGCATTGGGCAATGGCGAAAAGGATACGGAAGCGCGGATCGCGTTGCTGACTCCGCTGACCCAAATTGTGAAAGACACAAACGTGGACGTGCGGCGGCAGGTGGCATTGAGTTTGCCGGTTATTTTGGTGCCGGGCACGGAGCCGATGCTGCGGGCGTTTGTGGCAAAACACGCGGTCGATACGATTATTTGTGACGGGCTCATCACGGGTTTGGCGGGGCGCGAATTGGAATTTTTGCAACGCGTGCCGGGCGATGCCGCTTGGAATCAAGAGGATGAAAACATCCGTGCCATTTTGAAATCATTGGCCGGTTGCGTGGCACGCCAGCGCGATGGCGTGCGGTTGGAACGGTTACTGAAATTGACGGCCAAACAGAAGCCGTATTTTCAGCGGGCGGTGCTGGAGGGTTTGGTGGCGGCGGCATTCCCGCGCGGGCGTATGTTGAAACCGGTGGCCTTCAAATCCCAACCGCTGGCGATGGCGGCGTTGGTGAAGAGTGAAGACAAAGCAGTGCGCGGGCACGTGGAGCGATTGGCGAAATTTCTGGTGTGGGGCGAGGCGGCGCGTCCGCCCAAACCACCGCGAGTGTTGACGGCGATGGAGCAGGGTCAATATGATTTGGGAAAGGTTTTATACACGGCCACCTGCGGCGCGTGTCATCAGGCCAATGGATTGGGCGAGGAGGGCAAGGCGCCGCCGCTTTTGGATTCGCCATTTCTGGTGGGGCCGGCGGATCGGGCGATTGGCATTGTGCTGCATGGGGTGACGGGGCCCATCACAGTGCACGGGCGGCAGTACAACATGAGTATGCCGGGGTTGGTTGGATTCCAACCGGAACAGGTGGCGGCGATTTTGACGTACGCGCGTCGCGAATGGGAGCACCGGTCGGATCCGGTGACGGCGGCGCAGGTGAAGCGGTTGATGGAGGCCAACGCCAAACGCGAGGCACCATGGACGGAGGCGGAGTTGCTGAAGTTGAAGTAAGGGGAAGGTTAGGGTTCGGCAATGATTTTGATGACAATGCCGTTGCGATAGCGAAAAGTGATCCGGCTGAAATAGCCGCCGCTGGAAATATTTTTTACGATCAAACCCTTGTATACCCAATCCGCGCCACGATCTTCATCGGGCCATCCGAAGAATTCATAGACAGCGGTGTACTGTTTGCCGAGATAAAGCAGGTCGATACGGTTGCGGATATTTCGGGCGGTGACGCGGTTGTCCACACTGTATCTCCACTCGGTGAGGCGTCCGCGGCTTTTGGGGTCGGGGATTTTTGGGTTCACCACTTCCACATTAGTGTTGATCGGCGGGGTGGTGGTGGCAACTACGGGTGGGATAGCATTAGTGGGTGTAATTGGCGTGGGAATAACCGGTGTGGTCGCGCCAGGCAGCGCAGCACTGGGTAGAGTTGGGCCGGTGTATTCGGCTATGTTGGGAGACAGGGTAGGTGGAATCATGGCGATAAGATTGCCGTTGTGATCCCAAATGGTGCGCTTGGAGATTTGGCCACCCTCGTATTCAAGTTCCTCGTTACGCGTGCCGGAGTGGTTGAAATAAAGGGTGAGCTTGCCCCGGCCACTTTCGTAATCTCCAGAAGGCACTCCCTGAAAGTTAAAGCTGGAGGCGGCGATGAGGTGACCGTTTTGGTATATTTCGTTAAGGGCCACGTTGCCGTTGATGTGCCAAACCTTGCGTTCGCCTTCACGAAGGCCTTTGATGTAGTTCACGGTTTCCCAGAGGGTGTCGTCATCAAAATATTTGTGAACCATACCGGTGTAGGGGATGGTTTCGCCCTTCACGTAGGTAAGGTTGTCGGCGCGGCGCTCAATGTTTTTGATGAGCAATTCGTCATTGAGGAAAAACATCCAAAC
>JAPKDK010000313.1 GCA_028872645.1 Verrucomicrobiota bacterium | reverse complement strand
ATGGAAATCTCCGCGCCGAGTCGTTCCAATTCCTGCACGTGCGTGAAGCGGCTTTCGAAAATGCGCTCGGTGATGATGCTGATTCCGGGAGTTTGCGTCATGAAGGCCATCATCTGCGCCTGCACATCCGTCGGAAAACCGGGATGGGGCAGGGTGGTGATGTGAACGCTCTTCAAGCCGCGCCCGCGCTTGAAGGTGAGTTTGCCTTTGGACTGCTCCACTTTCACGCCGCACTCGCGTAGCTTTTCGATCACGGCTTTCATGTGATCGGGCCGGGCGCCTTTGAGCGTTACTTCGCCTTTCGTTGCCACGCCGGCGATGGCGTAGGTGGCGGCCTCAATGCGGTCAGGGATGACTTCGTGCTCCGCTCCGCCGAGTTCTTTGACTCCCGTGATGGTGAGCGTGGGCGAGCCGAGCCCTTGGACTTGTGCGCCGATGCTGTTGAGAAATTTGCCGAGGTCGACCACTTCCGGCTCGCACGCGGCGTGTTCGATAACGGTAATGCCCTCGGCCAAAGTAGCGGCCATCATTGCGTTGGCGGTGCCGAGCACCGTGGGGCCTGCGCGCCCGCCCAGGAACATTTCGCCACCCACGAGCTTGCGGGCTTTAGCGATGATGTAGCCTTTTTCAATTTTCACTTTTGCGCCGAGCGCCTCCATTGCTTTGCGGTGCAAATCCACCGGCCGCGTGCCAATCAAACAACCGCCCGGCATCGACACAGTGGCTTTTTTTAAACGCGCCAGCAAAGGCCCGAGCACGCACAGCGAGCCGCGCATTTTTCGCACTAGTTCGTAATCGACAAAATCCCGGACTTTCTCTGCGCGCACAGTGACCGTGTCGCCGTTGATTTTGGTTTTCGCGCCGAGGCTTTCCAAAATCTGGCACATCGTTTTCACGTCGGCTAAATCCGGCACGCGCCGAATAACACACGGCTCGCGGGTGAGCAGCGTGGCGGCAAGAATCGGCAGCACGGCATTTTTCGCGCCGCTGATTTCCACCTCGCCGTGCAGCGGGGTGCCTCCTTTAATTTCCAGACTATCCATTTTTCTCGGGGGGAAACTCCTCTCGCGCATTGTTCACGGATTGGCGGGGGAGGCAATCACGATTCGCAAAACCTTATTCAGGTCGGGCAACAAATCACATTCGCCCCAGCCGGCCTCGGCGAGCAACGCCGCCACCGCCTCGGCTTGCCCATCGCCCACCTCAAGCATCAATCGGCCAGTCGGCTTCAGGCGCGGCAATACCAGCTTCGCGAGCGCGCGGTAAAACTCCAATCCATCCACGCCGCCATCCAGCGCCAGCGCGGGGTCGTGCTCGCGCACCTCCGTTTGCAGCGCGGGCAAATCGCCGGTGGGAATGTAGGGCGGATTGGCCAACACCAAGTCGAACGCATCCTCGCTTGGCAATCCCTCGCGGCCATCGCCTTCGTGAAATTCAATGTGCGCCGCCACGCCGTGGCGCTCGGCATTTGCGCGCGCCACCACCAGTGCTTCCGGCGAAACATCCAGCGCCATCACCCGCGCACCCGGACAATGCGCCGCCACCACAATAGCGAGGCAACCACTGCCCGTGCCGAAATCCAAAACCGTGGGCGAAGGCAATCCACTGACGGACCCCCACGCTTGTTCCGCCAGCAATTCCGTTTCCGGACGCGGCACCAGAACATGAGCATTCACCTCCATTTCCAACCCGCAAAATACCGCCGTGCCCAATAGGTGCTGCAGTGGAATGCGTTCAGCGCGTTGGACGATCAACGCATCCCATTCGGTTTGCTGAGCGTCGGTCAATATATTCGAATGACGCAGCGCCAGCTCTGCCCGCGGGCAATCCAGCACGTGGGCCAGCAGCCACTCGGCATCCACGCGAGGGGCTTCCACGCCCGCGGTGGCGAGCGTGGTGGTGGCGGTTTGCAATGCCTCAGCGGCGGTCATCACGGATGCTTGAGAATTCCCTGAAGCGGTGCAAGGCTAAATCCGTCAAACCCCCGCTTGGGGCTTGAATAATTGGCCCCAAGCGGTTAGTTTTACCGCCATGAGGAGTGATATTAGATTTCCCGTTTTGATGCTGGGTGTAGTCGCAGTTTTTGCCTTTGCCCAAGACTCACCCGTACCTGCCCCTGCACCGATCCCACCCGTGGCAAAACCTGCCTCAAAGCCTGCGGGTTCGGTTTATTACGCGGAGCAATTCCGACGTTTGCGCGGTGAGATTGAGGAACTCAAAGGCGCCCACGCTTTGCAACAAGAACAATCCGATAAGTTAAAAAAAATAATTAAATTCCTGACAAATGAAAACCTGAAACTCAACCGCCGCCTCGCCGGCAATTTTGCCACGGCTGACGAAGTGAAGGCATTGCAAATTGCATTGAAGGAAATGGAGGCCAACCGACTCAAGGATCGTGCCATTTTTCAGAAAGCCCTTGGCGGTCTTGGCGAGCTCATTCAGAAAGTCGCCCAACAAAAAGCCGCCGCACCATCCGTGCCTCCCGCCGGCCCCGTGCGTCCGGTTTTTAAATTCAACACGCACAAGGTTGAGTCAGGCGAATTTCTCGGCACCATCATCATCGCCTACAACAGCGCTTACAAAGAGGAAGGCCTCGGCATTGTGACCCAAAGCCAAGTGCTCAAAGCCAACCCCGGCCTGAACCCCAACCGGTTGTTGGTCGGCCAGAAAATCAAAATTCCGCTGCCCGGGGAAATTAAATAGGTGAAGCTCATCCGCCGCATTCACCTGTTTCTCGGCTGCTTTTTCACGCCGCTGTTGTTGCTGTATTTGCTGTCTGGATTTTATTTTGTGCTGAAGCCCGCGCGGCAAAAGGACGATGGCGAGGCGCAGACTTTCCTGCAAAAAATCTGGTGGGTGCACACCGCGCAGGAATATCCGCGCACCACCGCGCCGCTGGACATCGAGGCGGAAAACCAACCGCGCACGCTCACCGATTGGGAAGCGAACACGCAGGCGTTCAAAGTTCTGATTTACATAATGGTCGTCGGTGCCGTGGCCACGATGGCGCTGGGCATCGTGCTCGCCATCCGCACCACCAAAGACAAGCGGCCCGTTTACCTTTCGCTGGCCTTGGGCGTGCTGCTGCCGTGTGTGATTTTGTGGTTCAGCCAAAAACAGGTTATCAGGCCCAACCCGTTTCATCCGGACACCCCGCTTGATTCGCCCGTGCCCGGCATCCCCAGCGG
>JAPKDK010000312.1 GCA_028872645.1 Verrucomicrobiota bacterium | reverse complement strand
CTCCCCTCCGCCTTTTCAGGCGTTTGGTTCACCAATATGGCTAACGGACAAGCTTCCCATTCAGATACCGGTTTTGGAAAAACCACGCGACGTGACGCATGGTGGGTGCAGCCACTGCTCACGTTCCTTGGGCTGTCGGCATTTATCGGATACTCCACTTTTCGGGCGTTTAACGGCGCGAATTTTTTGGCGATTGATGGAGGCACCAACTACCTGTCGCCGTTTTTCTCCCCCATCCTCTATTTTCATCCCAACCTGGCCTGGATGACGGATGAACTGCGAATTGCCATGGCCGCCCATGCGTGGCTGGGCACCATGCCGGCTTGGGCGCCTTCGTGGGTTTCACCCTCCTTCCTGATTCTGTGGGCGCCGGCGGGGTTTCGATTTACGTGCTACTATTATCGAGGCGCTTATTATAAGGCATTTTGGGGTGACCCGCCGAATTGTTCGGTCGGTGAGCCTCGCGATTCCTATCGGGGAGAGCAACGGTTTCCGTTGATTTTCCAGAACATTCACCGCTACTTTTTTTACGTGGCGGCGGGGTTCATTTTCATTCTTGCGTACGATGCGTTTGTTGGACTGCAGTTCAGCACGGACTCAAGCGGCAAGGCTTTGGCCGCGGGCGAAACGCAATTCGGCCTGGGCATCGGTAGCCTCGTGCTTTGGGGGAATGTGTTTTTTCTGGGGGGTTATACTTTTGGCTGCCACTCGTTCCGGCATTTGATTGGGGGCGGGATTAATTTGCTGTCTAAAACGCCGGTGGCCTCGAAGTGTTATGAGTGCGTTGGCTGCCTGAACTCGCGGCATATGTTGTTTGCGTGGTGTAGTCTTTTTTGGGTGGGCTTCACGGATGTGTATGTGTGGATGTGCGCCAGCGGCACGTGGACGGATTACCGGATTTTTTAAGGATATTTAAATGGGAGATTTTCAAACACACGAACATGACGTGCTGGTGATTGGCGCGGGCGGCGCGGGCTTGCGCGCGGCTATCGGGGCGGCGGCCGCAGAGGGCTGCTCGGTGGGGCTGGTTTGCAAAAGTCTGCTGGGCAAGGCGCACACGGTGATGGCGGAGGGCGGTGTGGCGGCGGCGATGGCCAACGTGGACGAGCGTGACGGCTGGGAAACCCATTTTGCCGACACGATGCGCGGCGGGCAATATCTCAATAATCCGCAGATGGCGGAGTTTCACGCGAAGGAGGCGCCGGCGCGGGTGCATGAGCTGGAGGAATGGGGGGCGCTGTTTGACCGCACGAAGGACGGGCGGATTTTGCAGCGGAATTTTGGCGGGCACGCCTATCCGCGGCTGGCGCACGTGGGCGACCGCACGGGGCTGGAGATGATTCGCACGCTGCAGGATCACGGCGTTCACCAGGGGCTCGAGGTGTACATGGAGTGTACGGTCATAGAGTTGCTGAAGGATGGCGACCGCGTGGTGGGCGCGTTTGGCTACGACCGCGAGCGCGGTCGGTTTCGGCTGTTCAAGGCGAAGTCCATCGTGCTGGCGACGGGCGGCGTGGGGCGCGCGTTCAAGGTGACGAGCAACAGTTGGGAGTACACCGGCGACGGTCATTCGCTGGCGTATCATGCGGGGGCAGATTTGTTGGACATGGAATTCATCCAATTCCATCCCACAGGAATGGTTTGGCCGCCGAGCGTGCGCGGCATTCTCGTGACCGAGGGCGTGCGTGGCGAGGGCGGCATTTTGACGAACAGCGAGGGCAAGCGGTTTATGTTCGACGACATCCCAGAGCTTTACAAGGATTCCACCGCCGACACGCCGGAGGAAGGCTGGCGCTACGTGACCGGCGACAAGGAGGCGCGTCGGCCGCCGGAGTTGCTGACGCGTGATCATGTGGCACGATGCATTTTGAAGGAGGTCAGCGAGGGGCGCGGCAGTCCGCACGGCGGGGCGTTTCTTGACATCGCGTGGATTAAGGAGAAGTTTGAAAATAGCGAGGAGCATATTAAAAAGAAGCTGCCGAGCATGTATCATCAGTTCAAGCAGTTGGCGAATTTGGACATCACGAAGGAGCCGATGGAGGTCGGACCGACGACGCATTACGTGATGGGCGGCGTGCGCGTGGACTCGGAGACGCAGATGAGCACCGTGCCGGGGCTGTTCGCGGCGGGCGAAGTGGCGGCGGGGCTGCACGGCGCGAATCGACTGGGCGGCAATTCGTTGAGCGACCTTTTGGTTTTCGGCAAGCGCGCGGGCGAGTACGCGGCGAAGTTCGCGCAGGAAAATGGCGGCGGAAAAATTAACGACGCCGAGGTGGACACCCTCGCGAAGGCCGCGCTGGAGCCGCTGGAGCGCGATGGCGACGGCGAAAATCCCTACGAAATCCAGCGCGATTTGCAGGAAATGATGCAGGACAAAGTGGGCATCATCCGCGAGGACGGGCTGATGAAGGAATCCATCGACGACATCGCCAAGCTCGCCGAGCGTGCTGAGACAGCCACGGCAATTGGCAATCGCGAGTACAATCCCGGCTGGCACACGGCGCTGGATTTGAAATGCCTCCTGACCGTCAGCGAGGCGACGGCTCGGGCGGCGTTGGAGCGGCGGGAAAGCCGCGGCGCGCAGACGCGCAATGATTTCCCGGACAAGGACCCCGACGATTGGGGCCAGCACAATTTGCTTTTGCGCAAGGGCGGTGACGGCACGATGGAGGTCGAGAAGGTGCCGGTGGTGCCGCAGACCGAGCAGCAGAAAAAAATCATCAAGGACAACCAGTAATGGCGAAGGTGGATTTCAAAATCTGGCGCGGCAACAGCGAGGGCGGAGGGTATCAGGATTTCTCCACCGACGTCACCGAGGGCATGGTGGTGCTGGACAGCGTGCACCAGATTCAGGCCGAGAGCGCGAACGATCTCGCCTGCCGCTGGAACTGCAAGGCCGGCAAATGCGGCTCGTGCAGCGCCGAGGTCAACGGCCACCCACGCCTCATGTGCATGATACGCATGGACGAGGTGCTGGCGGAAACGCCCGAGGGCAAGCCGGTGACCATCCAGCCGATGAAAGCCTTTCCGGTGGTGAAAGATTTGGTGACGGACGTCTCAGGCAATTTCGAGATTAAAAAGAAAATCAAACCCTTCAAGCCGCGCAAGCCCGACGCCGAGGACGGCACGTGGCGCATGGCGCAGGAAGACGTCGACCGCGTGCAGGAATTTCGCAAGTGCATCGAGTGCTTCCTCTGCCAGG
>JAPKDK010000034.1 GCA_028872645.1 Verrucomicrobiota bacterium | reverse complement strand
ATATTACCCAATGGCCTTTCTGGAAACGCGGCGACGGATACCGCAACCGGGGGCGGGCCTACTCCATCACCAAAGACGGAGACAAAGCGGAGACTGACCTCAGCAAGGCTCTGCCATGGACCAGCGACCCGAAAGACCGTGACGCGACGTTATTGATGCTTGCCCGAAACCGGGAACGCAACCTTGGCAACGACGTCCGTGCTTTCGAAGCCTACGATGCGATCGTCGGCGATCGTGAACGCATCGGTGGAGCGGATCAATTTTATGCGCTGCAGGGGATTGCCCGGATTCAAACAAAACGCGGTCAATTCGATGAGGCTCTGAAGACTCTGGATCGCGCCAATCCAGACAAGTTGCAGGGGATTTGGAAGAAAAACATCCTCAAATCAATCGAAGAAGTTAACGAAGCGAGACGCGGTGTGCCGAAGTAGGCAAAGCTGAAGTCGGTTTACCTTCCTGCGTCAACGCAATCGAACATCCTTTCAATAAGTGGCAAACAATGGCAGTGGTCAATGTTACTACGCAAACTCACGCTCGCCTGGTAACGCCCCTCAATCCCACCGGTCCGAAGGGGCTTTCTTTTTAGCCTTGAAAAAGCAAATTCCTATCAGTATGTCGTTGCTGGGAAGTGAAACTTTCGCGTTAAACTGTGTTGCTTTTACTCCGCGGGGAGAATACCTGCTGGCGGTGGGGAAACCCGATGTGCTGATCGAGAATTTCAAGAACGGCTTTCACGATTGGTTTACGATTAACGGCTATCATCGGCCATTGTGGCAACACTGGACGCGGAAGGTAACCGACCCGAAATGGCGCGGGCCAAAGGGCGCGGCGCTGGCGCTGACGATCCAAAGTGAGAGGCCGAATGTGCTGGCGTTTGTGCTGAAGGAACATGCGTGGCGCGGCTATCGTGGCAAACAGCGGGTTTACGTGGCCGAGGCGCGGCTGAAGGGCGGTGCGGCAGAGACGGTGACGCTGGGGTTGAGCCATTTCAAATGTACGACTGATGGAGCGCCGCCGAAGAGTTGGGCAGAAATGGATCAATTGGGCATCTGTGCGAAATACGAAGTGCGCCGGCCCAAGCGAAGGGTGTGGGCGGCGGAGGAATGGCAGGGAAAGGCGCCGGTCTTTAAACGGCTGGAGTGGAGTCTGCTTCAATGATGGTTTTTTCGCTAAATTTGAGGTTTTGTTATTGATTTACGACCTCAGGAGCAAGTTGTATTCTGACCGAGCGTCATGAATATCGGCGCATGATAAATAGTCTATAGGAAATATGAAAATGGGTATTGATCGAAGAAGGTTTCTGAAGGGCGCAGGGGTAGCGATTGCGCTTCCGATGCTGGAGTCTTTGGCCCCGTTGCGCGGTGCGGTCCCGCTCAAGAAGCCAGTGAAGCGCTTCGTTTGTCTGTCCAACAACTATGGAGTTTACCAAAAGGCCTTCTTCCCCGATGCCAATCAGGCTGGAGCTGGTTACGATATGCCTGAGACGCTCAAGGCACTGGAAAAACACCGCAAGGACATCACCTTGTTTCAGAATCTCGATCACGGCTTTACCGGTGGTCACCGAGGCGTTCCGGTGCTGCTCAGTGGTGTCCGCCCCATTCTTGCCCACAATTATGTCGAGGGGAACATCAGCCTCGACCAGAAATTGGCTGAGTATCATGGTGCGGCCACGCGTTTCCCATCCATGACGCTTGGGGTCCGGGAACGCAATCTGCTCAGCTTTACCCGTACCGGGGTGCAGGTGCCTAGTGTTGATATGCGCGCGGCTTACCGGGCCATGTTTTTTGAAGATACGCCACAGAAAAAGGCTACGCAAGCCGAGCGTTTCAAACGGCAGAACAGCATCCTCGATGTGGTGAAAGGACAGGCAAAATCCTTGAGCCGGGAACTTGGCAAGCAGGACCAACACAAGCTTGAGGAATATCTTGATTCCGTTCGTACTTTGGAAAAAAAGATTAATCAACAGGAGCCTTGGCTCAACCGCCCCAAGCCCAAAACCGATGTGCCTGAACCTAAGCCGGGCAACCAGACCGAGGAACAACTCAAGGCGATGATGGAAATTATCGCCCTCGCCCTGCAGACTGACTCAACGCGTGTAATCACTTGCGTCAGCGGTTTTGCGAATGGAGACTTCGGGCTCAATGGCGGCTACCACGGCTTCTCTCATCACGGTGAACGTCCTGAACCGGTTGCGGCTTTGAAAAAGATCGAAGGTTTTCAGATTGCAATGATGTCTTACCTAATCGATCTGTTGAAGGCGCAGGATGATCCAATTAATGGGGGGACACTTCTCGATCATACTTCCATTTTGTACGGCTGCGGTATGGCCGCCGGTGGGCATTCCACTAGAAACCTACCGTTGGTCTTGGCGGGCGGTGGATTCAAGCACGGCGAACATAAAGTTTACCCGGGGCTGTTTCTGAAAGGCACCAAGCAGCCTCAACGGCTGGTTGGTAAAGAGCAACGTTTGGCGGAAGGAGTTTCAGAAGTGCCGGCCGCCAACCTGTTGCTTTCGATTCTCCAGAGATCTGGGCTGGAAATTGACCGCTTCGGATCGAGCACGGGTAACCTAACTGGCTTGGAATGGTCGTAGGCCAGCGTGGAGGACGACGTTCCTTTTGCCGTCTTTCATAAACGAATAAATTCGTCATGAGATCATTAAACTTTACGTTCGTTCGGCGATGGCGAGAACTCTTTCCATGTTTTGGAGTCGTTCTCATAACGCTGTTGCTTTGCTCGTTTGCTCGTGCGGATGATTCATTGGTCAAACTGAAGCCCTTCCTCAAACAGCACTGTTTTGAGTGCCACGGTTCCAAGAAACAGAAGGGCGATATCCGCTTTGACAATCTCGGTATGGATTTGACAAAGCATGAGGCTTTGGAAATCTGGCAGGGGATTCTCGACCAGCTCAACCTCGGCGAGATGCCACCCAAAAAACAACCGCAGCCTACGCGCGCGGAGGTGAAACCGGTGGTTGATACCTTGACCCGCACACTTGCACTGGCCTACGAAAAAGCGCGTAGCACCGGAGGGCAGACCGTGCTGCGACGCCTGAACCGGCACGAGCTGCGCAATACGTTGCGCGATCTGCTTTATCTCAAGGGCGCGGACTATCGTCCGGATGCAGGAGGTTCGCGACTGATAGATAATAACGGCAACGGTAGCGTGGAGCGAACGGGTAGCGACCCGTTACGCTTCTTCCCGGAAGACGAGGAGGAGGCAGGTTTCTTCAACCTGGGCGACAAGCTGGTCATGTCCGATTTCCTGCTGAAGCTGGTTCTGGGCGCGGTGGAAGAAACGCTCGCACAGGCCACCCATCTCGAACCAAAACCGAAGATGGAAATGAAACGCTTTGCTGGCCACCTGATCAAGGGCAAAGGCCAAGGTGAACATATGATCGAAGCGGCCTCGCGCGCGATCAATCCCGACTATGATATGATGGCGCAGGGTTATGAGCGCTTTGGTCGCTTGGCTCCGACCGATTTGCGCAACGGGGTGGGCGTTTCGGCGCGTTACCGAATCACCGTCGAAGCTTCCGCTCATAATCAACAGCATCCCTGGAATGAGATGGTTAAGCTCGAGGCAGAAGATCCGTTTCAACTCTGCCTTAACATTGCCAACACAAAAAATGGTGGGATTGCCGGAGTTACCTCCACCCCGCTCGCTTTGTGGTCAATCCCGGGCGATGGGAAGAAGCGCACCTATACTCGCGAAGTATGGATGGATAAGACTTGGACGACCTGGCTCGGTTGGGAAAACGGGCCCTACGATCGGGGCTTCCGCGCTGAAAGAGTGGTTGAGAAATATCTGCCGGCGGCTTTCAGTCTGCGGCCGGACAAGAAAACCAACAAGGAAACTCATGACAAGTGGCCTCTTGAGATGGCGAAGACGCTGTTTAAAGACGGTTATCAGGGGCCGCACATACGCATCCATAGTCTCACCATCGAGCCTTTGATCAAAACCTGGCCGCCCAAAAGCCACATCGCGCTTTATGGCAGCGGTTCCGGAAAAGAAGCAGAAATTCGCCGATTGATGGCTGCTTTTGCTGAGCGGGCTTTTCGCCAGACAGTGAAGCCGGAATTGATTGAGCCTTACATCCAGCTTGTGTTGAAGCAGCAGGTGGAGCCGCTGGTGACATTGCCCGGAGGCATCCAGAATCTGAGTTACCGGCTGTATGAAGGGCAGTGGAATAAACTTCCAAATTTTGATGCGCTCAAACCAATCGCAACCGGGGATCTTCCCAAGGGACTCATTGACCTGAGTGTCTCCAAACGGAAGGAAAAATATGGAATGGTATTTACCGGTACCCTGAATGCCCCGAAGGATGGGAAATATGTTTTCGAGATGGCTTCAGACGATGGTGGCCGTATTTTGATCGATGGAAAAAAAGCGGTGGAGCATGATGGGCTTCACGGCCCACAGCTAAAGAAAGGTAATATTAATCTTAAGGCAGGTAAGCACACCCTTCGGGTGGAGTACTTTGCCTATGGTCAGCCCAATAGCTTCCGCGCCGGATGGGGGGGAGCAGGAATGGCACATGCCCAGCTTTCGGTGGATAGTTTGCGCGCTACCGCGAACAATCAAAAGAAACCCTCCGATGAGGTGCCGCTACTGGTTCGCGCAATGCAGGAAGGTTACGCGGCTATGATGTGCTCGCCGCAGTTCCTCTACCTCAAGGAAAAACCCGGTCGCCTTGACGCCTTTGGCATCGCCTCGCGTCTAAGCTACTTCCTCTGGTCATCCATGCCGGATGAAGCACTCTTTGCGGCTGCGCGTTCCGGCAAACTCAATGACCCCAAGGAACGTAGCCGACAGGTGGATCGTATGCTGAAAGACCCCAAGGCCAAAGCCTTCGTCCAGCATTTTCCCTCGGCCTGGCTGCGGCTCGACAAACTGGGCGACATGCCGCCCTCAGGCGGGGACTACCAGTTTTACAAGAACCTCAAGGTCGAACCCATGCTGGCAAAACAGGTCACGATGTATTTTTCCGAGATTCTGGAAACCAATGGCAGGATCGATCAGTTCATCGACTCTGACTACACCTACATGAACCAGACTCTGGCCAAGTGGATCTATAAGCGAGAGGGAATCCGGGGGGCACGCCTCCGCAAGGTGCCCCTGAATGATCCACGGCGTGGCGGCATTTTCACCCAACCCGGACTCATGACTGCCACGGCCAATGGGGTCGATACCTCTCCGGTGATTCGCGGGGTATGGGTTCTGGAAAACGTGTTGGGAACGCCTCCTGCGCCTCCACCCCCGGATGTCGAGCCATTGCCTGTCGATACCCGCGAGGCCACTGGCATTCGTGAGCGCCTCAAGCTGCATCGAACGAACGCAGCTTGCTACAGCTGCCACGTCAAGATCGACCCCATGGGCTTCGCATTTGAGAATTTCGACGTGGTTGGTCGCTGGCGCGACAATTACAAGAGCGCTCGAGATCCGATCAACACCTCGGCCACCATGGCCAACGGCAATAAGATCGCCGACATTGTTGAGTTCAAAAAAATGCTCATGAAACGCAAACTGCTTGTGGCGCGTTGTCTCACTGAGAAAATGCTCACCTACGCCACCGGCCGCCAGCTTGAAACAGTCGACCGCGGGGAAGTCGATCTCATTGTTTCCGAACTAACAAAAAAAGAAAATCGCCTGCGTGACCTCGTCCATCTTGTGGTGCAGAGCAAGATGTTTCTCTCCAAGTGACCCTGCTCACCCCTTCCGCCCCCAAAAGCATTTACACCCGTTTTATTTACCGCCTTTGGGGTGGTGGGCGGCGGGGGCCACGGGCCACGGGAGGAAGGGGTGGTGTTGGCGGATGGTTTTTAAGAAGGCTTTTTTGGTGAGTTTGGAGTAGGCGATTTCGGCGATGATGAGGCCGAGGATGATGGAGGCAATAGTGAGGAATTGTTGTTTACCGCTGGACTGGGTGCTCCACCAATGGGTGACGGGTTGGGGGAGCTTTTCTTCTAAATAACGTTGGGTTTTTTCGATAGGCTCGGCGAGGACAGATTCGACTTCGGGTTGGAACTCGGGCGGCACGGGGGGCGGGGCGGAGTTGGGATGAATGAGCTGCCCGAAAGTGGCGGCATCGGCAGGGCGTTGCGCGGGGTCCTTGTCGAGGCAGGCCATGATGGCTTGGTGGACGTGATCGGGAATGGGGTTGTTGATGCCGAGCTGTTCGAGGCGCTGGTGCAAGGTGGGGGCTGGGGCTTCCTGCACGAGGTGGACGATGTCGCCATCGTGGAAGGGGGGTTGGGTGCTGAGTAAATCGTAGAGCGTGGCGCCGAGGGCGTAGAGGTCGTCGCTGGGTGTGGCGGTTTGGCCCTGCATTTGTTGAGGGCTCATATAGGCAACGGTGCCGCTGGCGTCGCCTTCCATGCCGTCGCGCGTGGCGGCATCGGCGGAGTTGGCGGCGATGCCGAAGTCGGCGAGTTTGAGATGACCCTCGCGGGTGATCATCATATTGGCGGGCTTGATGTCGCGATGGACGATGTGTTGTTGGTGGGCGTAATTGAGGGCATCGCACATTTGCAACGCGAGCGGCGCGAGGTTTTCCCAACGATATAATCCATCGGGCTGTTGGGCGCGCATTGCGGCGAGGTCGGCACCATCCACAAATTCCATTGCGATGAAGGGTTGCTCTTCGGGCAGTTGCACGAGGTCGTGGATGCGGATTATGTTGGGGTGCGAAAGGCGGTGGGCTTTTTGTACTTCGCGTTTGAGATCTCCGAGGGCCACTGGGTCGGCGGCCAGCTCGGGTGGGAGGCGTTTGAGGGCGACTTGTTCTTCGAGATGTTGATCGCGTGCGAGCCACACCACGCCGCGCGCGCCCCGGCCGAGTTCGCGAATGAGGGCGTAGCGTCCGCCACCGGCGAGGTCATTGGCGTGGTACAGTTTGGGTGGAGGATCGTCGGTGGTCAGGTGTTGGTCGCGCTGGACGGTGAGATAGAGATCGCCCATTTGTACCGCCTGATTTTCCGGCAACGCTATACGGCCGTGTACGGCGACGCTGTTAATGAATGTACCGGAAGTACTGCCGTGATCTTCAATTTCCTGTGTGGTTTCAGTGAGGTGCAGCGTGGCGTGGATGCGTGAGAGGAATTCGCTTTCCACCCGCACGCCCGCGGAGGTTTCGCGCCCGACCACGTGTGTGCCGGGGCCGAGTGAGTACTCGGCCACCTTCTCGCCGTTTTGGCGTTGGATGAGAATTCTAGCGGGTTGGGTGCTCATACGAACGCCGATGAATTTATCAGAAGAAAATGGATTTGCCGAGCGCGGGATTGACTCGGGGGGCGATGGGTCGCCAAGGTGTTGGGGAATGCTGCAATTTGAAATCACGCAAAGCGGTCAGGCGCGCGAGGTGAAGGTGGAAGGTGACAACCTCATCATCGGCCGGCGCAACGAGCACACCGCGGTGGGGCTGGATCTCACGCCGGACGATTTGGTAAGCCGCGCCCACGCGCGCGTTTGGCGCGAAGCGGACGAGGTGCGCATTGAAGATCTTGACAGCCGCGCGGGCACGTTTGTGAACGGCGAAAAACTCGAGGCCCCCCAAGTGCTGCGTCCCGGCGAAGTGATTACTCTTGGCGAAACCCAACTCACCCTCAAAGCCACACTGCCCGACCGCCGCAAGCGCAATGCCCCAAGCGGCACGCGTAATCCCAAACGCAAACACCCCTTCAAACCCCGTTCGCAGCCGGCGTCCAAAGAAAGCCCCGATCCTCTGTCGGATAACACTTCGGTGGGGTTGCACATTGAGCTGATCTTCGATGGAAAAACGCGGCTGGAAGTGTTTGATCGCGATGAAATTTTCATTGGCCGCAAACATCCCGAAGTCGACATCAGCCTCGATCTCAGCGGCGATTTGCTGGTGAGCCGCACCCATGCGCGCATTTGGCAAACGCGCAGCATTTGCTGGGTGGAAGACCTCGGCAGCACTCATGGAACTTTGGTGAATGGCGGTTCAATTGACGGCGCGTGCGTGGTGAACACGGCCGACAAGGTGCAAATTGGCTCCACCCTCATCCGCGTGTGGCACGTCGCCTCAACTGATATGACGAGAGGCGATGCCGCGGCCGTTGCTGTGGAGGATAAGGAAGTGCCTCTCACCGAGCCCCAACCCGTCCGAGGTGGAAGCGGGTTTCCGAAATTGGATTCGTATCCTGTCTATAAAGAAGAAGACTATAGATACTATTCTCCCGGTCAACGCAGCGTCCCGGAAGTGGAGGCGGTGATGAAAAGCCGCAAGAGCCCCATGGGTCGCATCCGCACTACTCATGTTTGCTCGCTGGATGAACCTTTCACTGAAGGCGCAGGAGCTTCTGCGCTAATGGAAATTTTACCTGATCTCCCAACACAGTTGGACGCTCATGCGGATGTGGATGCAATGTCGAACTGGCTGGTCAAACAATTGCCCGACTGGCTGCCTTCCATTAAGCGTGCTGCGCTGTTTGCCATCTATCATGACACCGGTCGCGTTCGGGTGCGCGCGCATGTGCCTTCGCTCAACGCGGCAATGAGCGACATGCTCGCACATCGCGTGCTGGAAGGGCGTGCCGGCTACGCGTGGGTGCAGGTGAGTAAAAAGGAATCCGTGCGACGGCTTTCCACTCACTCGGGGTTGTACGTGCCCTTGATATGCGCCGGCTTTGAGTTGGGGGTCTTGTGTGTGGAAGATACCAATACCGAGGCGGAATTTAGTGCGGAGGATCTCGCGGCACTGATGGTCATCGGCCAACTGGCCTCACTAACTTGGGGTAGCCGGTCGGTATCGGGCGCTTAATTGGATCCCGGTGGCTTGCGGCCCAGCGCTTCGTAGAGTTCGACTTCCGCTTGCTTGCGTTCCAATTCGTACCTTTGCTTTGCGTCCAATCGATGCTTGAAGCCTTGCGCCATTCGCTGGCCGGCGCGGATTTGAAACTGCGAAAGGAATTGCGCAAGATTATCTCTTGCCGGTGCGGCAGTGGGTAATCCGCGGGCGGCCGCCAAGGTGTAATATTTGTACGCGCCCACATAATCTTTCTTTACGCCCATGCCGCTTTGCAGCGCGATGCCTACATTGAGTTGAGCTTCCGGAAGTCCTTCGTCTGCTGCAATTTTGAACCATTTGTAGGCCGATCGAAAATCAAGAGGCACACCCACACCCATCGTGTACAGCACGGCCAGATTGTGTTGTTGGCGGACTTGTCGGGTTTTCTTATCCCACTTATCTAGCTTCACATTACCGGTGAATTTTCCATTGGCCTCGGCTTGGATTAATTTAGCCTCGGCCTGAAACACTCGCATGGCTTCGGCCATAATTGCGGCATTAATAATCGGTTGTGGAACTTGGTTGGTGGAGACACCGCCGGGTGGCAGTAAAGTGCTTCCGTCGGGTGGGAGGCCTGTTGGTGCGCCACCTGCGCCGGGAACTCCAATTCCCGGAAGATTGCCGCCAGGCAATCCGATGCCGGGGATAGTTCCACCGCCTCCGGCTCCCAGAACCGGAATGCCGGAGGAAGGATCGATGGTGGGCGAAGTAGGAATATTGACAGTGCCCGCACCGCCGGGTAAGCCCGTGGGTAATCCCACCCCACCAGGTTGGGGCGTGACTGCCATGCCGGGCAGCGTGCCGACAGAACCCGTAGCGCCGGGAATGGGTGCTACGCCTCCCGCTGCAGCACCGGGCACAGGCGTAATGGGTGCGCCGGGAATAACTCCGGTTGCAGGTGCGCCGGGTTGGGCAAGCATCAGGTGTAATCCACCCAAAAATCCTACGCTTAACAATGTATGAGTTGCGCGATTCATATTTTTCCTTGGCTTCATGGCAGTAATATCTATGACACTTACCTAACCCAACTTCGCACATTTTTCAAGTAAAAACACGGTTTCATTGGGCGTTCTCCTGCTTTTTCAGAGCATTTAAGGGGCCAACTTATTATCCCACCGCGCGTTGGATAAGCCCGGCCACTTCGGTGCTTTGCAGCGCATCCCCTTCCAGCCAATCGGTTTCAGGCACGATCGCCACCGGCCAATCGGCGCGGCTGACGGGGCGGCAGCCGTGCGAGCCTTTCACCAGCGCGGCGTCCAGCGGGATTACATCCATTAACATCCGGAAGCCCAGTTTCTTTTGTAGCAACCGCCGCGCGATGCGCAGCTTGGGAAAGGCAAGCTGTGGGTCAACGAAAAGTTCCACCGGATCGTAGCCCGGTTTGCGGTGAATATCTACTGTGCGTGCAAAGTCCGGCGCGCGCGCGTCGGCCATCCAGTAGTAATAAGTGAACCACGCATTTTCATCCGCAACCGCAATGAGATCACCCGCGCGGCGATGGCGCGCGTCATCGTCGAGCACCGCCTGTATGCCGGGCGTGTTTTCCAAAAGCGATTTGACTTCACTGTGGAGCGCGTCGTTGTTGATGTAAATATGCGCCACTTGATGATCCGCCACGGCAAAGACTTGGCTCGCGCCGGCATCGAGCAGCTCGCGTCCCAGTTCTTCCTTGATCGTCAACCAGCCTTGTTCGCGGAAGAGTCGGTTGAGATGGATGGCTTTGTCCACTTGCGTGATTCCGTATTCAGAAAGCAACATCACGTCCACGCCCCGCTGTGCATAAAAATCCAGCAGTCCGCCGACGAGGGTGTCGATGGCTTGCAGGTCAGGCTTAATTGCTTTGTCCTCGGGGCCGAGGCGTTGGAGGTTGTAATCCAAATGCGGAAGGTAAACGAGCGATAGTGTGGGCGAATGCTTGCGCTCGATCCATTTGGCCGATTCGGCAATCCAACGACTCACGCAATCGGCCGAGCCTTGCGGAGTGTTGACGCCTGCCGCCGGGCCCCAAAAGCCGGGAAAAGGGAACGCGCCCAAGTCGCGTTTGATGTCCTCGCGGATTTCAAACGGGTGCGTGTAAATATCAAATACCTTCCGGCCATCCGCCGGATACATCGGGCGCGGCGTGAGGCTCCAATCTGCGCCGGAATACATATTGTACCACCAAAAAACTTTGGCGCACGTGAAGCCTTCGTGCTTCGCCCGTAACGCGTCCCACACCTTGGGCGCTTGTACGAGGTGATTGGATTGCTTCCAAAACTGCACCTCCGCTAAATCGCGATCGTACCAGCCATTGCCCACGATGCCGTGCGTGTCGGAAGTTTCGCCCGTCAAATAATCGCTCTGCGCCGTGCACGTCACCGCCGGAAATGCAGGCTCAATAAACGCCCGCGCGCCCGCGTTGCGATAGGCAAGAATATTCGGCGTCCACGCCCCGATATGCCGGTCGCACAAACCCACGACGTTGATGACGGCGATGCGGTTCATCGGTTCGTGCTGCCGGCAGTTTGCCGGCAGAATGAGCGCATTCGGCCGGCTGGGAAGAGGCTGTCAGCACTGTTGGGTTCAGCCATTCGCGGGAATTATTTTTTGGTCGCCTTCGCTTTCATTGCGGGCGTGGAGTTCGTGGATAGCGGAAAGCACTTTTGGGGTGTTCATTTCGTGCACCTCGAAGCCTTCGCCGATGGCGTGCAGGAGAGTGATCGTGAGTTGCCCGCCAAGGTGTTCCCGGAATTCCTCGAGGCCTTCGAGCACCACCAGTTGGCCGTCCTCGGTTTCGTGGAGCAAATCCTGAGTCCACAGGGAAAATCCCAGCCGATCCAGTAACCGCAAAACACGCTCGCACGCGGCCGCCTCAAGATGGCCGCAGTCTCGCGCATAAATGCAATCGAGTGCGATGCCGATCGCCACCGCCTCGCCGTGGCGCAGGCGGTATTCGGAAATTTGCTCCAGTTTATGCGCCGCCCAATGGCCGAAATCCAGCGGACGCGCGGAGCCCATCTCGAAGGGGTCGCCACTGGTGGTGATGTGATTCATGTGCAGCTCGGCGCAACGATGGATGAGTCGCTGCATCGCGGCGGGCTCGAAGCCGGCCAACGCATCGGCGTCGGTTTCGATCGCATCAAAAAATTTCGCATCGCGAATACACGCGACCTTTACGGCTTCCACGTAGCCGTTGCGTTTGTCCCGCGCGGTGAGGGTGGTGAGCATTTGGAAATCGTTGATGACCGCGAAGGGCGGGGCGAAGGTGCCGATGAAATTCTTTTTGCCGAAGGCGTTGATGCCATTCTTCACGCCCACGCCGGAATCGTTTTGGCTGAGGGTGGTGGTGGGAACCCGCACGTGCCGAATGCCGCGATGCGCCGTGGCGGCAGCGAGGCCCACCATGTCGAGTAGCGCACCGCCGCCCACGCAGATCAAATACGAATGGCGGTCGATATGATAGCGGTCAATCTGTGAGTGCACCTCGCTCACGTGGAAATAGGAATTCTTCGTGCGCTCGCCGCCCTCCATCACGAACGGCGCACACACGAGGTTCAGCACATCGGCGTGCGCCTTGAAGTAGCTTTGGATTTCGGCAACCAATGTGGGCCGCGCCTCCGCCAGCGCTTCGTCGAGCACCAGCAGCACCTTACGCGGGCCGGCGGCGGGATCATCCGCCAGCGTATCGCGCAGCACGGTGTTCTCCGCGTCAAAGATGTTTTGCGTAAACAAAACCCGATGCCGCCAACTCACCGTCACGTCGCGTTCAATCCGGGGGGTCATGCCCAAAATGCTACCGGAAACAGGCCGTGATGACAAGGCCGCGCGTCTTGGCCGGCGGGTTCGCGGCTTGAATTTTACCCTCCCTTCCGATACATTGCGCGGATGAGGTTTTGGGATTCACTGTTGATTTTCGCCGCCGCGGTTTTGCTGGTGGCGTGCGGCTCCACTCGGGTATTGACGGAGGTGGAGTCGATGGAGAAAGCACTCACCGACCTCAACGCCACGATGCAGGTGAACGGGAAAGTGCTTGAAGGCATTCGTGAGCAACAGTTGCTGCTGCCCAAGGGGTCGCCCGGTTATCTTGCCGTGGGCCGCAAGGTGGCGTTGTTGATGGAGGAATCCTCTAACCTTGCGCTGCAATGGGAAGGTGGACAAATGGACCTGGAAGAAGCCCGCCGCAAAGAGGCCAAGGCCGCCACCGCTGCCACCAACGCACCACCCGTTTTCCCCACGGACACTAACACAACTTCAAACACTCAACCCGTACAAACGGTCGGGGACTTGAAACTCTATCCCTTCACCCTCACCACCGATGCCGATCAGGGCACCAAAGCCGTCACCGGCGAAGTGGAAAACACCGGCCCCGATGCGCTTACCGATGTGTCCGTGGCTTTCACGGTACTGGATTCGGATGGCCAAAACGTCGGCACCGTGTCCGACCAAACTGCCACGTTGGAGCCCGGCGTGCGCTGGACGTTCAAGGCGTTGGTGCTCGATAGCACCGCCGACAAATCTGAGTTCCTCGAATTCAAAGTAGACGGCAACCCCGTCACGCCCCTCAGCACTCCACCCGCCCCCGGCGCTACGCCTTAATTACCATTGCGCGGTTGGCTTGCGCTGGGCATTCTGCAGCCATGCAAACGCGCGCATTTTTTCTTTACCTTCTTTCCTTAACTGCCCTCAGCACCCTTGCCGATGACTGGCCGCAATGGCTCGGTCCGCAGCGTGATGGTGTTTGGCGCGAGGAGGGGATTATTGAAAAATTCGATGGCGCGCCTAAGCTGCGTTGGAAGGCGGACATCGGTGGTGGCTACGCCGGGCCGGCAGTGGCCAAGGGGCGCGTGTATGTGCTGGATCGGCAGTTGTCCAAAGGGGCAAAGAATCCGGCGAATCCTTTTGCGCGCGGGCAATTAGCGGGCGCCGAGCGCGTGCTGTGCCTCAATGAAGCCGACGGCAAGCTCCTGTGGAAACACGAGTACGATTGCCCCTACGCGATCAGCTACCCCGCCGGGCCGCGCTGCACGCCCATCGTTGATGGCGACCGCGTTTATACGCTGGGCGCGATGGGAAATCTTTTTTGCCTAAGCACAAAGGATGGCAAGGTGCTTTGGCAGGTCGATTTTAAAAAGGACTTTGGCACAAAGACGCCCGTGTGGGGATTCGCCGCGCATCCATTGGTGGATGGCGACAAACTCATTTGCCTCGCCGGCGGCGAAGAAGGCACCACCATTGCGTTTAACAAAATGACCGGCAAAGTGTTGTGGAGCGCGCTACCCGGGCCGGACCTCGGCTATTGCCCGCCGATGATTTTCAAGGCGGGCGGCAAGCGGCAGCTCATCATCTGGCATCCGCGCGCGCTCAACTCCATTGACCCTGAAACCGGCAAGCTCCACTGGACCGAGCCCTTCCGCGTGCGCTCCGGTCTTTCCATCCCCACGCCGCGCCTGCACGGCGACCTGCTGTTCATCACATCATTTTACAACGGCCCGCTAATGATGCGCCTCGCCAAGGACGCCCCGCGCGCGAAGGTGGAATGGCGCGCCACCGGCCGCAGCGAGCGCGTCACGCAGCAGCTCCACGCCATCATGTGCACCCCCTTCATCGAGGATGGCCACATCTACGGCGTGTGCAGCTACGGCCAATTCCGCTGCATTAAGGCCGCCACCGGCGAGCGCGTTTGGGAAACTTTTGCCCCCGTTACCAACGCCGAGGGCCGCTGGGCCAATGCCTTCATCGTCAAGCACCGCGACCGGTTTTTTATCCACAATGAGAAGGGCGACCTCATCATCGCCAAGCTCAGCCCGAAGGGCTACGATGAAATCAGCCGCGCCAACCTCATCGCCCCCAGCAACACCGCCCGCGGCCGCCAGCTGGTCTGGAGCCATCCCGCTTTCGCGAACAAGAGCATTTACTTACGTAACGACCGCGTGATTCGCTGCTATTCATTGGCCAAGTAAATGCAGGTGCTCCACCCCATTGGCTAGCGGTATCGATTTAGTCAATGGTCACTCATAAATAATCAATTTCAATTAACCGGCGAAGGCTGCTAGTTTCCACCCATGAAAAGCAGTCGTCCGGCAAATCCCTCCCTGTTCGCGAATCTTTTCCTCACCACGGTGGCACTGCTGCTGGCGGGCTGCGCGGGTCCGACGATAACCATGCCCGAACTTCTTGAGGAACCATCCGTGGCAGTCAAACCACCCGAGCCGCCAATCATCACGCCCAAACCCACGCCCAATCCCGATGCGGATGTGGCGCCGGACATTACCTTCGATATTTTCAAGGCAAACGCAGCCCTCAAGCGGGGTGATTATGCCGGAGCAGTGAAGTTGTTCCGTAGCGAGCTGAAAGGTGAACAGGCCAAAACCGAGTCGAGCTGGGTGCAGCTTTCCTATCTCAACCACCAACTGGGCTTTGCTCTTAAGCATGTTGCGCAACACGACGAGGCACTGGAGTATTACCAGAAATCACTGGCCATCCGGCTCAAGCAACTGGGCTCAGATCATCCCCAAGTGCTCAACGGCTATAACAATATTGGGGAGGTGTACAATAAGAAAGGCGAGTACGATAAGGCTCTTGAATATCACCAGAAATCATTGGACATCAAACTCAAACAACTGGGGTCGAATCACCCTTCTTTGGCCATCAGCTACCACAACATCGGGTTGGTGTACAATAACAAGAGCGAGCACGATAAGGCTCTGGAATATCACCAGAAATCATTGACCATCATGCTCAAACAACTGGGGCCAGATAATCCCTATATAGCCAAAAGTTACAACAATATTGGATCGGTACACGAGCGCAAGGCTGAGTACGACAAGGCACTGGAATATTATCAGAAAGCACTAACCATTCGACTCAAGCAACTGGGGTCGGATCATCCTGATGTAGCCACCAGCTACAACAACATCGGGGTGATTCACAATACAAAGGGCCAACACGACAAGGCATTGGAACATCACCAGAAATCATTGGCCATCATGCTTAAGCAACTGGGCCCGGATCATCCTGATGTGGCCACCAACTACTACAACATCGCCTTTGTCTACAAAGCCAAGAAAGACCTGCCCAAGGCACTGGAGTATTGCGAGAAAGCCTATGCCATTCTGCTCAAGAAACTTGGCCCGAACCATCCCCACACGAAGCTCGTGAAAGGCCAACTGGACG
>JAPKDK010000311.1 GCA_028872645.1 Verrucomicrobiota bacterium | reverse complement strand
TTGCAGAATATAAAAGAATACATGGCGATGTTGATGTAAGAGGTGCGAGGATTGTTAAGTTGGGTTTCGTTTAATTTATTCTCTTAGTTTTTTATCTCTATCTAGTCCGGTTCTTGGGCAAGGGAAGATGTTCCTCAAACTGAATGGCCACTTTAACCCAAGCACGCTCGGGTTATCACAGCGAGATGAATAATCTCGGGTGATGTCTTGAAATAACCGAAGGGATTGTGATTTGTCATCCTCACGGGTTATGAGAAAGCAGTGATAGCGTCAAATTAACTTTCCTCTGATAGTACCAGATTTTGGCTATTGGCGGCGTATTCTGTAGAACAAAAAAGCGTCCACTTTACTCCAGAAGGGCGACATCAACCGAATTGTCTGGTTTAACTGGCTTGAAGAGATTAACCTTTTTCTCGGTTGACGTATAGAAAGAGTTTGTTCCCAGTGCCAGTCCCGTCTAAAAAATATTCTGCAAACCTCATGGGAATACTATTCATGATCATTAATGGTGCATTAATGACAGGCGTGGCAGTTATGGTCCGGCAGGTGGCGGAAGATCTCCATCCTTTTCAAATTGCATTTTTCAGAAATTTCTTTGGCGTCATAATCTTGTTACCACTACTTCTGCGCTACGGTCTTGAACCGCTCAAGACCAACGACATGCGTTTTATGGCTACCCGCGGGATATTTAATGCAGCTGCCATGTTGAGTTATTTCATGGCTCTCACGATGCTGCCTTTGGCCGAAATATCTGCATTATCGTTTACGGCGCCTCTATTTGTGGCTCTTTTGGCGACAATATTCTTGAAGGAGCGGATGGGCCCACGCCGGATCGTCAGTCTCATTGTTGGTTTCTCAGGAGTTTTGATAATTCTTCGACCAGGCGTTGACATAATACAGATTGGTGCGTTGTACGCTATATTTTCAGCCATAAGTTGGGGGACGGCAGTGGTGCTGATTAAGCACCTATCGCGAACAAATTCATCGTTAACGATTACCTTATATGGTCTTTCCTTCCTCACTATATTTACTTTTCCGCCAGCCCTGTTCGTCTGGCAGTGGCCAACTGGCGAGCAATTTATGTGGCTCTTAGCCATTGCAGTAGCCGGTAACATAGGGCAACTCTTGCTTACTCAGTCACTTAAAATTGCCGATGCTTCATTGGTGATGCCGTTCGATTTCACCAAACTAATTTGGGCAAGTATCTTTGGGTTTCTGATATTTTGGGAAATTCCCACAATCTGGGCCTTGGTTGGTGGTGCGATCATATTTACAAGTTCGACCTACATCACTTATCGGGAAGCTCAACTCGCGAAATGCCCATCATTATAGGGACCTGCCGACGCAATCTAGATGGCAAATAAAATGTCCGCTTCTGGCTAATAGCAGCTGAGTACTCCTCTCAAATTTCAATTCAGTAAACTTGGCAAATAGAATGCATCTGCCGTGGCTGCAGGTTGTGCTTCTGAAGTGCGCCAACGGCCTCGGTTAATTCGGTACCAGCGTACGAACTTCCAGCAATGCACTCCGTTTCTCGTTTTTAATGACATCGACGGCCCGCGCCAATGCACTCGGAAGGTCCTCACCATTTTCCACCCGTTCACTCCAGCCACGGCTGGCCTCGGCAATGGCACAGAAATCTGGTAATGGCTCCAACGAGGTTAACGGCATCGTGTTCATCTTAACAGCAGAGCCCTCAGGATAAACATTCCGCGCCGCCCGTCGTACCGCGTTCCAAATGCCGTTATTCAAGACAATGATGAGGATTGGTAGATCGAGCGCTTCGGATATCTGGTGACAAGCAACCGGATTAGCAAATATGTAAGAGCCTTCGCCAACCGTCGCAATTGCCAATCGATCAGGATTTGCGAGAGACGCGCCAAGGGCAGCGGGCACCCCCCATCCTAAGCCACCTGAAAACGGCCCGATGGAAGCACGGTTGGGACCTTTTAAATCCAGGGCGTCGAAGGGAACACCGAGTTCGGCGAATAAAACCGAATCTTCTTCCATAATTTCAGAAACACAATGACCAACATACATTGGCGTCATGGGTGTGCCGCTGCCGGCTTTTGCTTTTTCAATTATCTCTTCCCGGCGCTTCTCATTTTTCTTCTGGATGGATTTGTAGCGCGCCATGTTTTGTCCGGCAGAACTTTCAAGCGCGGTATTAAGCGCGTTCAACGCCATGGCAGGATCAGAGGTGATCGCGAGATCGTTTTGATGGCTTCTCATAGGGAGATCAGAAAATAACGGATCGGCGCCAATATGAATTACTTTCGCGCCCTTTCTTAGGTCTTGGCTGCGCAGTATCCAAGGCACCTGCGCATCAACAGAAAGGATCACATCGGCATCTTCAAGCCACGGGCCTAAGTTAAAACCACCGTGCATGGGATGAGCCGTTGCCAGCACGTTCTGGATGGCGAAAGGTTCCGCTACGGCGATCGCTTGGTCTTCTATTAAATTGAGGAGCGCATCGCCCAATGTGCCTTCCGGATCGCTTCGCTGGCATATTATGAGCGGATTTTTGGCCTTGGATAGTAATGCGGCTGCTTGTTGGATTGCGTCTGGATCAGGCGAAGTCACCGTCGGCGTTGATTGGACGGGTCCATCAATCGGCATATCTTCGGGCCAGGCTTCGGCCAAGGGCTCGCGCGGCAAGCCCAGATAAACCGGCCCCCGCGGCGCCGTCATCGCAATCGCCACACCGCGGTCAACCAAATTTGCTGTTTGCTCTGGGTAGCGTAATTCGTAATCCCATTTGGTGGATTCGCGTACGAACCCGCTTTGATCACGCATTTCCTGGCCATATTGAATGGGTGTCATGCGAGCGCCAACACGCCCAAACTCGGTGAGCGGTGTGCGGCCCGCCATCATGAAGAGGGGCACATTATCGCTCGCCGCATTGATGACGCCCATTAACGCATTGGCGAGACCTACGTTGACATGCACCATGGCTGCTTGCGGCTTCCCGGTCGACCTGTAGTAGCCATGCGCCATCCCGAGAGCTGCGGTTTCATGCGGCATCACCAAAGGCACCGGCATCGGCATATCGTCTGCCGAGCCATTCGCGTAAGCCTCAATAATCGGCGCGAAATCGGTTCCGGCATTACCAAACAGATAATCAACGCCATTAATTTTCAAACGCATCAACAAGGCTTCAGCAGCGGTCTTGGGAGTTGGGTAGTCTACCATGGTGTCAGTTCCATATTTTTA
>JAPKDK010000310.1 GCA_028872645.1 Verrucomicrobiota bacterium | reverse complement strand
CGGCGCAGCGGTCGGTGACGAGGAACAGCACGCGGTCGGGATAGCGATGTACCAAGCCGGGCACGGGCGAGTGGCCGTCTTCGCCGCAGGGGTCGGCCATTTCCCACGGGGAGTCGAAGGTCTCGTCGATGGCGGGAATCACTTGGCGGCGGATGGGGCACTCGGGGTCCTCCGTGTCGATGAGGTTAAAAAATTGCGGCGTGATGGCCATCGCCAGTTTGGTGTCGGCCAAGCGCGCGCCCTCGGTTTCCGCTTCGGTGAGATTCGGGATGTGCTGTTGCAGTTGCTCCAGCGTGGTGACGCGGTTTTTGAGTTGCCACTTCCAGTCGTTCCAATCTGCATCGGCCACGCTTTCCCACGGGCCGCGTCCGGCGGGGTGGAATTGCTTGAGTTCGCTCAGCCAATCATGATGTGGCAAGGTGGACGACATGTGCGTTGAAGCTTACTGCCGCATACAGGATGTGTCAATTCAGGGCCGCTTGAGGATTTTGCTCAGCGCGCTGTGGGGTCGATTGGGCGCGCGTTTGAGGTCGGCGAGAATTGTATCGAGCAAAGTGAGCGATTGCACAGCCACCTTGCGGCGCGCAGCGTGGGCTTCAGGGGTGAGTTTCGGGATAGGGCCATTGGGTTGGCGGGGTTTGCCGATGTATTGTTCGAGCACTGTCCGATATTCGCGGGTGATGCGGGTGAGCTGCGGCGGGGCGTTGATTTCCACCAACATCAGTTTCTGCACCAGCGGCAGCAGTAATTTTAAGTGTTCGGCATGGGCGCCGGCTTGCAGGTATTCGCGCAGTGGTACGGATTTGCGGCCATTCTCAAATTCCGATTCCACACTCAACAGATTGGCGAGGTGTCCCTGAGCCACGTTGGGTATCCAGCGGTTGAGGGCATCGCGATTGCGGAAGCGTGTTTGCTCGAGGGACCACCATTGTTCGGCGGCCAACATGGTTTTGAAGTCAAACGCTGCCAACAGGGCGTGTTGGGTGTTAGCACGCCGGTTGGTTTCGCGAATGAAAAATTGCATGCGCCGCGCGCCATCGGTTCGGGCCAGCAATTTGGCTGTAAAAAAATGCGCATGAGCGCGATACCGCACGAGGCCGGCATCGAGTTGCAGTTCTGCGGGCGGCAGGCTGAGGTTGAGGTAAGAAACCGGCAGGGCCTTTTGCAAAACGACCCGGCTGCGTCGCATGAAATCCGGTTGAAATAAAATGTTGGCGCGATTGAGGGTGAGAGAGGTGAAAAGGGTGACGCCATTTTTCTGCATGAGCAGCTCGGTGAATCCTTCGGTGAGCCAAAGCGGAATGCGCGGTGCCTTGCGGCTGTAGCGACCGGCATATTCTTCGAGCAATAAACCAACGAGCGCGTGCAGTAACTCCCGGCTCGGCAACTCCTCCGGCATGGTGAGTTGATAACGCCAGCGATCAGTGAACGGCTGGCGCTCCATCACCGGCTTTGTGCCCGCCGGCAGATCCATGATGCGCAGCGTAATGTGGCCGCTCCACAAATCGGTGGTGCCAAGCTCCCGCAGCATCCGTTTTTTGGTTTCCTCGGCAAATAAAATGAGGCTGTGTGAGTTCACGCGCACGAGGGCAGGCACGCCATTGGTGCCGGAGATAATTGGTTGTGGCGCACGATTCACTTTCCAGAGCGCGGAAAATTGCCGGGTCACGCTGTGCACCGGCTGAGGTCGGCGAAACTGTTGCGCCTCTGCGGCACTCCACAGCGCAAGCAAAACGAAAGAGGAAAGCGCGCGCGTCATGTTTTCTTGGGCTTGGAAGGCTTTGATTTCTTGGTGTCGCCAGATTTCTTTTTGCTATCGCTCTTTTTCTCCGTGGCTTTCTTCACGGCGTCGGCGGCTTGCTTTTCGCCGCTCTTGTAGCTTTCGCTGCGGTAATCCGTTTCGTAAAAACCACCGCCCTTGAAAATAATCCCCGCGCCGGTGCCGAGCTGTCGTTTCACTTTACCCTTGCCCCATTTCTTTTTGGCACACGCACCCTCCGGACACGTCTTCAAATGCGGCGCCTTGATCGATTGAAAAACCTCAATGGTCTTCCCGCATTGGGCGCATGAATAATCGTAAGTTGGCATAAGCTGGAAACCCCTCCTCGTACCGAAAATCTACCGGAAAAACGGCGCTCAAGTCAAGCGGATGATGGCTTGCTTTTCACAGGTTATGCACATATCTTTTCCGCGAACCCTAATTCGCCGCACGGCGATCTATGCACTATGACTATGATGACCCGCCAAAAAGTAATGGACCAATATTTCATGGACGCGCGGCACAAGCTGATCGACATCGCCGCGTTCCTCGACCGTGTGGAAGGCGCCGCAGGTGATGAAGATTTTCGTATGACCGCCTTCCGCGACGCCATCAAGCACCTCGAAGACGGAGGCAACGACCGCGCGAAGGACGTGCTAATGGCTTTTAGTGATCCCACCGAAGAGCCGATTGCGAAAGCGCCCGGCAAAGGCGCCTGCGGTGCATGGCCCGGCGAAAACACTTAGGCAATTACGATGCGTTTTATCGAACCTCACGCGCATATGGTTAGTCGTACGACTGATGATTATGCTGACCTTGCCACCTCGGGGTGTGTTGCACTTTGTGAGCCGGCTTTTTGGGCAGGGTTTGATCGTGGAAGTGCTGAGGGGTTTCGGGATTATTTTCGGCAGCTTACCGAGTACGAGCCCAAACGCGCGGCCAATTATGGCATCAAGCATTTCACTTGGCTTTGCATTAACTCGAAGGAATCGGAGGACATGGCGTTGGCGAAGGATGTTCTCGAAGTCATTCCGGAATTTATGGATTGCCCAAACGTATTGGGCATCGGCGAGATTGGGCTGAACAAAAACAGTCGCAACGAAGTGAAGGTACTGGAAATGCACGTGGACTTGGCGGCGTCGCATGATCAACTCATCCTCGTCCACACGCCGCATCTTGAGGACAAACACAAGGGCACGCGGCTAATTTTGGACGTGCTGAAAAACGATAGTCGCATCAAACCCGAGCGCGTGATGATCGATCACGTGGAGGAACACACCATCGGGATGGTGCTCGATGCCGGCCATTGGGGTGGGATGACGTTGTATCCCGAAAGCAAATGCTCCCCCGCGCGCGCCATCGACATGATCGAGCGCTTCGGTTCTGAGCGATTGTGGTGGGACGCCGCGTGCGATTGGGGCCCGAGCGTGCCGCTCGCCGTGCCGCGCACCGCCTGCGAAATGCGCCG
>JAPKDK010000309.1 GCA_028872645.1 Verrucomicrobiota bacterium | reverse complement strand
AATTAAGCGAATGAAGAAATAATGTTTTTGCGTGTTCTGATTTAATAACCGGTTTATATTTTTCCCATGCCGATGAATAAATTTTATCTGACCTTATTTGCTTTACTGTTTCCATTGGCAGTTTGGGCCGGGGAAAAAAAACCGAATATCCTGTTCATGATGAGCGACGACCACGCGTCTGAGGCAATTGGCGCGTATGGCTCGTGGCTTAAGGATTTTGTACACACGCCCACGATTGACCGGCTGGCTGCCGAAGGGATGCGCTTCACGAATGTCTGCTGCAACAACTCCATCTGCTCCCCCAGCCGCGCGAGCATTATCTCCGGCCAATACAGCCATGTAACCGGTGCGCTGAACCTCAACTGTCGGCTCAAGGAGGATGCGCCCAGCTACATTCGCGAGCTGACAAAAGCCGGCTACCAGACCTGTGTTACCGGCAAATGGCACATGCAGCAGTTTCCGCGTGGCGCGGGCGATTATGCGGTGACCAAGGGGCAGGGAAAATATTTCAACCCCACACTGCACCGCCCTGATGGCACCACTGAGAAATACGAAGGCTATTACGCCGATCGTTACACCGATAGGGCGCTTAAGTGGCTGAAAGGGCGCAACAAGGACAATCCGTTTTACTTGAGCCTGCACTTCAAGGGTCCGCATGAATCATTCGAATATCCTGAGCGCTGGGCCAAACTGCACGCCGGACGCAAGATGCCCGAGCCGGACAGCCTGCACGAGAATGTCGATAAATCCAGTCCACGGCTCAAAGGCATGCATTACTCGTCGATGTACGACCCCCAATCACCAAAGCCTTACTATTTGAAATACGAAAACGTGCTGCCGAGTAAGAGCAGCGATCCCAAGGAACGCCGTTCCATCGCATACCAGCACATGATCCATAAATTTCTCCGTTGCGTCGCCGCCATTGACGACAATGTGAAGCGCGTGCTCGAGTATCTTGATGCAGAGGGTATCAAAGATAATACCCTTATTATTTACACCAGTGACCAAGGCTATTGGCTCGGCCAGCACAACATGCACGACAAGCGACTTATTCTTGAGGAGTCTCTCAAGATGCCGTTCATCGTGCGCTATCCAAAAGAGATAAAGGCCGGCACCGTGAACGGTCGCCTTGGAATGAACATCGACTTCGGCCCCACCATGCTGGACTACGCCGGTGTGAAAATTCCAGCCGCCATGCAGGGTGTAAGCCTGCGTCCCTTACTGCGTGGAGAGAATCCCATCGATTGGCGAACCGGCATTTTCTACGCTTACTACGGTCGCGCCCCTTTGCACTGGGGCATCCGCACTCAGCGCTACAAGCTCATCCATTTTCCGGATACCGATGAGTTTGAATTTTATGACCTGAAATTTGACCCGCGCGAAATGCGTAACGTTGCCAATGATCCCAACCAACGCACCACCATCGCCGCTACCGAGGAACAGCTCAACACGCTCATGAATCAAGCCGGCATCAGCAAAAAATATCTTCTTGAACACATGAAGGATAATATGGAGCGCCCACCCCTGTCGGGGGTGCGGCGCAGCCCCAAAAAAAAGAAGGAATAATCATGCATATACTATTTAACATAACCGCGTCATCTCCAACCCACATTCTTTAGATACTATCAACAAACCCTATGAAAAACACAACCCGTAGAGACTTTCTCAAAACCTCAACCGCAGCAGCCAGCTTTTTTATCCTGCCTTCCGGGTTGCTTGCCAACTCGCCGAACGGCCGGCTCTGCAAACATACAAGTCGTGCTCTGAAGGAGTAGGGACACAGAATGAAAGTAATCCTACTCGCGGTTAGTTTATTCCTCTTCTCCGGGCTGCTGTTCTCTGCCGATAACAAGGCGGAAAATATCCTCCTCTATCAACGAGACAATGGCGGGTGGCCCAAGAACTATGATCAGGACCATAAACTTACCGGGGCCGCAAAACAAAAGCTACGGAGCGAGAAAAAGAAGGACGACGCGACCTTTGACAATGGGGCCACCCATACCGAGGTCCGTTACCTTGCCAAAGCATTCGAAAGCACGGGCGACAAACGCTTCAAGAAGGCTTTCCTCGAGGGCATCGAGTTCATGCTCGATGCCCAGTACAACAACGGTGGTTGGCCTCAATGCCATCCCCATCCCAAGGGCTACTCTGCCCGCATCACATTCAACGATGGGGCCATGATCGGCGTGATATCGACTTTGCGAGATATCTCTAGGAACAGGAAGGCTTTTCCATTTGTGAACGACGATCTTCGAAAGCGCTGTGGCAAAGCCGTGGGTAAAGGGATCTCATGCATTTTGAAGTGCCAGATTATGGTGAAAGAAAAGAGAACCGCCTGGTGTGCCCAGCACGATGAAAAAACGTTGGTTGCACAAATGGCCCGAAGCTATGAACTGCCCTCCATCAGCGGAGCCGAGTCCGTTGGCGTGATCCGTTTCCTGATGGAGATCGATGAGCCTTCGCCCGAAATCATTGACGCTGTGCAAGGTGGCGTCAGCTGGCTCAATGAAGTCAAATTGATAGGCATTCGCCAAATCAAGAAGGAGGCTAAAGGCAGCTCAAATGGATGGGACAAAGTGGTGGTAAGGGATGCCTCTGCTCCGCCCATGTGGGCGCGTTTCTATGAAATCGGAACGAATCGCCCCATCTTCTGTAGTCGCGATGGTGTGCCAAGGAAAACCTTGGCCGAAATCTCCTTCGAACGGCGCAACGGCTACAGTTGGCTTGGTTACTACGGGCAGGACTTGTTGGCCAAAGACTACTCACTCTGGCAGCAGAAGTGGGTTCCCAAGGACAATATATTGCGCAAAAGTCGGCCGTAGACATATCCCGTTTGCCAGACACTTAAAATCCATCACACCGCCAAGGGGGATTCACCGTCCGCGCCGCTTGCAACTGCCTAACGGGCGAGGCTATATTGGCGGTGTCCCCTTAACTCAATTGGATAGAGTGCCGCTCTCCTAAAGCGGGAATCTGGGTTCAAGTCCCAGAGGGGATACCATTTTATCATAATCTTGAAGTGCGAGACCTCGCCTCAGTTACTCTCCGTTCTCACGGCGTTGTCAATTTTTCAGGTAAGAATCTTACGCCAAAAATCTCATTTCGCCGTCGAGCCAAACGCCTTTGACTTGGTAGCGGTTGTCAAACCAGACGAGGTCAGCGCGTTTGCCGGTTTCAAGTGAACCGAATTCGTTGTCGCGGCCGAGTTGGCGGGCGGGGTTGAGGGTGGCCATTAGCA
>JAPKDK010000308.1 GCA_028872645.1 Verrucomicrobiota bacterium | reverse complement strand
AGCCAAGACGCCCACTGCAGAACAGGCGATTTTGAATTTTTTACGATCTACGTCGAAGACCAGTTCTTTGGAGAAACCGGGTGGTTGAAACGCAACCCGAATTGTTTTGAGCGTGGCCGCACCACCTTCGCTAAGAACCCAGCTCTTGATTTCCTCGGCACTGGCCGGGCGGTGCGAGCCCTCTTTGGCAAGACAGGCCAGCACCAGTTGGTCGACATAATCGGGGATATCATTCTCGATGCCGAATTCCGCCAACCGCTCTTTCATGGAAGTGGGCGGGCGATTCATCACCTGTGTATTGACGTTGCCGGTATGAAAAGGCGGCTTGCCCGTCATCAAATCGTAGAGCGTGGCGCCGAGCGCATAAATGTCATCGGAGGCACGCGGCACTTCGCCGTTCATTTGCTGTGGGCTCATGAACAAAATCGTGCCGCTCACCGCGTGTTTCATGGATGAGTAGCTCAAGGAATCAGCCATGGAGGCGGCGATACCAAAATCGCACAACTTCAGTCGGCCACCCTTGTCGATCATCATCTGAGTGGGCTTAAGGTCTCGGTGCGCCGTGTTTTCGTTGTGGGCGGTGGTGAGGGCGTCACAGAGCTGGATGATATAGTGCTTGATATCCTCCCACGCAAATACGCCATTGGGCTGGTCGCGCCGCATGTCGGCCAGTTCCTGTCCCTCCACATATTCCATGGTGAGAAAAGGATCCTCACCGGGCATGTTCACAAAATCGTGAATGCGAATGATATTGGGATGGCTGAGCTTGCGACTCTTCTGCACCTCGCGCTTCATGTCATCAAGTGCGCTTTCATCCACAGCCATTTCCGGCGGGAAGCTCTTGAGGGCGACCTCCTCATTGAGGTCGGTGTCCAAGGCGAGGTACACCACGCCCATGCCGCCCCGGCCGAGTTGCTTGATAATTTGATAGCGCCCGCCACCTCTCGTCTCACCGACAACCGAACCCTCCTCCTGCGCGGCTACTTCGGCAGCCTGATTGATGGTAGCGGCGACTTGCGAGAGTTGCGCCCAAGTTTCCATGGGGTCGTGCCACGCCAAATCGGTGGGCAGAAGAGATCCCTCAGCAAGGAGCTGGTTCACCTGCTCAAGCGTGTACGGGCCAAACTCCGTACCGTCACGATTGATGCGAATCTCCATCAGTTGCCGGAGGACTCAGGGGTTTCCGGCGCTGGAGTAGGTGCCGGTGCCGCCTTGGTGGGTAAATCCAACTTCGACCACTGGCCGTGTGTGAGTTTGACCAACTGCGGGACTAGTTCCGCCACAAACACCCGTGTCACATTTTTTACCCGAGCGAATGTCAGCTTCGAGGTTTGCCCCATCACATGCCCCTTGAAGAGCACCCCATTGTTTCGCACTTGCACCGTGGCAAGCAGGCCTTTGTCTTCCTTGCTGCCCGCCAGTGACGTGAGCGCGGAGGCCAAACCGGACGGCACATCCTCCCATAATTTCAATTGCTTCCATTTAGCCAACTCCGTGCTAAATCCGGCCGCGAGGAAAAAAATGAAATTCGCTTTGGGCACGCTCATGCTACCGGCATTCTGCCCCAGCAACGCCGCCCAATCGCCGGTGCCGCCCATCATTCCCGCCGGTGTCGCAACATGACGGTTTAGCGCGCTGGAAGCCGCCACATCACTGAAGGAGAATGACAGCACCAAATAGTTGGCCGACTGACAAATCGACGGCACCACATCCAGTTTATTTATCTCGTCGGGAAGTTCCAGTTTATCATACACGCGCAACGGCACAGCCACATTTTTGATTGTCTCCGTACGGGCCGGTTCCTGCAAATCTTTGAGTTGTTCGCCTAATGCTTTTTCCAACGCGCCATCCTTCACGCCAAGCACTAACATGAGCGAGGGCTTGCCCAACTCGCTTCGTTCGGCATTGTTCGCGCGAAATTGGGTGCTGTTGACAGAAAGAAACAAACCCACCTCACCCGTCCACGATTGCATCAGCGTGTCCATCGGCAGTTCCTGTTTCAGTGACTGCCACGCATCGGTCAACGGCTTGGACTTGCTCAATTCACTGAACCACCGACTCATTTCAGAAACATTCACCCGGCCATGCACCGCCAGCACCGTGTCCGGCGGCATCAGGCGCAAGCCGTTGAGGGCGGTGCCATTATTGTCCAGCACCCTCCACAAACGATTGGTGGAATTGTTGGGATGGTGCGCCATTGCGACGTGACGAAATTGGTCGGCTTTGATGAACATGCTGCTCATGCCAAACGCGTCGATCTCGCTCACGCCGCCCTTTTGCAACGCATCCAGACCAAGCGCCACCACGGCCTTGGCTTCGGGCGTGGTGACGGTGTCTCTAGAAAAATTGTTCATCCAATCGCCCGCCTCGAGAGTGAGCCCGCTCACATTACGAGTAAAATGATAGTCACCGCGCAAATCCAACTGCTCGTTCACCTCGTCGATAGGTGCCTTCTGACTGGCTGCGGCTTGGGCGGCATTTTGATATTTTTGGACGTGCGGCGGCACCACTTTAGGCGGCACAACGGCAGTCTTGACGGGCAAAATAATTTCCACCAATACATTGCACAAACTGGAGAGGTTACCCTGACCAAAAATAAATTGATACGCCCCCAGTCCGCCCACCGCCAACAGGACTGTGGCCACTACCCACATCCGGCGCCCTCTCCGCGCCGGTGCCGCTTCGCCTGCGGTAACCAACCCTGGCACCTCATCCGGAGCTGCTGCCATCGATACCGTGGCCGTGGAGGGCGCCACCTGAGTACCGGGCATCACGAGTCCGTCGATTTGATTGAGCGGCACCCATTCCTCAAAGCCCTCCGTCCAGCCGAGATCCGTTGGATCAAGCATACCGCCGGCCAATTGAGCATTCAATTGATCCGCCGTCCAAGGGCCCAACTCTTGACCATCTTTTGAAACTAAAAAAGACACGACTTTTTGACTCTGCCAAATAACACCTATTCAATCCACGCCCCCTGCCCTTACTCAACTTTCATCATCGCCAAAACCACCACCATGCCAATGACGATCAAAAAACTTACAATCGCGAGAATTACACTCACTTTGTCCACCTCACCCCCACCCGCAAGATTGATTGGAGCGCCAGAGACCATTCCTCCTTGAGGAAACGATTCGGGCGCAGCGATTGGAACAGCTCCGGGCATTTCAGCCACCGGCGCCACCGCCACCGTAGCATATGGATCCGCCATCGCAGGCATCGGACCCGGAACAGGCGCAAGTGCGGGT
>JAPKDK010000307.1 GCA_028872645.1 Verrucomicrobiota bacterium | reverse complement strand
GCTTGTTTCACGTCTACCACCGTTTGCACGCAATCGGCGAAGTTGTGAATCATCGTGGGCTCGCCATCGCCGCTGAAGGCGATGTCCTTGACCTTGCGCGTGAGCCACGGCACTTCGTCAAACTTGGGCTCCTTCGCCAAGCCGCCGTCTTTGGCAAAACGAATCATCGCGGTCAGTTCATCCTTCATTTGGCGAAGATCCACTTCCGTGACCGCGCCAGGAATGCGGCGGTCCACCTCGCAATAGATACAATCGAAATTGCAGACCTTGTCAGGGTTCAAATTCACACCGATGGAAAGCCCCTTACTCCGGCGCGAGATAACGGGGTAGACAAAAGTAAAATCCGAAAAATGCCGCGTGTGATCCTGCACCGCCGCCCAGCTTGATTTGATTTCCATGGCACCCTCGCCCATGCGCGATACTGTACGCCGACTGCGGTCCCGTGCCAACGCTCAAGCGTGTCACGCCCCGAATCGATTTGTAACTTTGCCGTACGTGCGCGACTTGCCGTCTTCGCCAAACTGCTCCCACGTGTGGAGTTCGCCCTCGCGGTATTCCGAACGAAAGCTGGGCGAACCGTCTTCGTGCCAGCCCTGCCAAATGCCCGCGCGGCGGTTGAGGGCAAAGAAGCCCTCCATCTCTTTTTCGCCATTGGCGTGATAATAAACCACCCTGCCGTGCTTTTTACCGCGGATTAATTCCGTCTCCTCGCGCAGCTGCCCCTCCTCGTCCCAGCGCTGCTTCAGCCCCTCACGATGGCCGTCGACGAGCTTGTATTTTAGCTGAGGTGTGCCATTGGGATATTCCACGATGATGGTGCGATTGTTTAACAAATACCGCTCGCGTGCCTTGTGTTCTGATTCTTCCTTCTCCTTGCGTTCTCGTTCTCTGGCCTCACGCTGTTCTTTCTCGTTCTGTTCCTTAACTCGCCGCATCTTCTCGGCAAACTCGCGTTCTTTGCGTTCGCGTTTCTCGCGTTCCAAACGCCCTTTTTCCTGTGCATACCACTTTGCGTAATCTGCTGCGGCCAACCCGTCGGGCCATGAATCCATCTCTCCACTTTTTGATTGCCAAGTGGACCGGTGCATCCAATCACCCCATTGGTCACACCGCTCGTCCTGCAGCTCCGCTGGGCTGATGCGCTCGGGCCACTCGGCCGGATCCATCTGGTAAATACGCACCATCCAGTCATAAAGCTCGCGTCGCATGAATTTCAACATTTCAGATCGTTCGAAGAATGCCTCCGTGACGCAGGTAAAGAACTCGGCTTTACCGGTGGTGGCATATTTACGAATGATTTCGTTGCCTGTTTTCTTCTCCCATGCGCTGCAAATATCCGCGTATTCCTCTTCAAGGAAAAGTTGGTAATCAAACCTAGCGGCCTTGTTTTCAAAGCGCGGAACACTTTCAAAATCGGACTCTCTGTAATCCAGCATGTGTCCGAACTCGTGTAACGTGACGTTGTAGTTATCTGCCCCATCGTGCATACCGTTTTTTGTGCTCCGCCACGACTGCCGAATGGTCCCCCCCCGCTCTGCCCATCCTCCCCAATTTTTACCGTCCTTATCCGTTACGTGCATTTGATGAAACACGAATGTGTGGAAATGTTCGTAATCTTTCTTGGATCGACGCGCGATCAATACACAGGCTTCGCATGCGACGCAGACCTTTTGCATTTCCTTGTCGGGGGTGGGGCCCACCCACTTGTCCCACTCCCAAAGCACCTTGCCGACAAACCACGGGATCATTTCTTCCACCACCAATGTCAGATCTTCCGGCAACCGCCGATACAGCGCCACGTTTTTCTCAAGGATATCCCGCCACTTCGGCTTGAAGCCGGGCGGAAATGGGGCAGGGTGAGAAACAATGGCCATGGAGAGAGGCCATTACGCAATGAAGCGGATTTGTTTCCAAGCAAAAAGGCTACATGCCCATCACTTGATATCCGCAATCGACATAGAGCACTTGGCCTGTGATCGCCGCCGCGCCGTCGCTGGCGAGGAAGGTGCCGGTGGCGCCCAGCTCTTCGGGCAGCACATTGCGCTTGAGCGGCGCGTGCGCTTCGTAATGCTTGAGCATACTGCTAAAACCCGCGATGCCACGCGCGGCTAACGTATTTACCGGTCCTGCACTGATACAATTAACGCGGATTTTTTGCTCACCCAAATCGCTGGCCAAATAACGCGTGCTCGCCTCCAGCGCGGCCTTGGCCACGCCCATCACGTTGTAATGCGGGATCACCTTTTCCGCGCCGTAATAACTCATCGCTACGATGCTGCCGCCTTCGGTCATCAACGGAGCCGCCGCGCGGGTCAGTGCCACCAACGAATACGCGCTCACATCGTGCGCCACGCGGAAGGCCTCGCGAGTGGTAGCCACAAACGTTCCCTCGAGCGCTTCCTTCGGCGCGAAGGCCACTGCGTGCAGCATCAAATCCAACTTGCCACCAAACTTGTCGCCCACTTCATTGAACACACGGTCGATATGGTCGTCCTGTGTCACGTCGCATTCGGTAATCAGCGTGTCGTCGCCAAAGGTCTCTGCCAATTGACTCACGTTGTCCTTCAACCGTTCGCCTTGATACGTAAACGCCAAGTTCGCGCCCGCCTCTTTCCACGCCTTCGCGATGGCCCACGCAATGGATCGCTTATTCGCCACGCCGAAAACGACGCCTGTTTTGCCCGATAAAATTCCCATAACGCCGCCAGCCCTACGGAAAACCAGCCCTCGGTGCAAGGCACAAATTCGTGTGGCGCAGCAGGTAGTGTGACTTCTCCACGCGCGCCGCGGCGGTTTCGGAGAAGCCGCCCCACCCCTGCGTTGAAAACTTCTCTCTCAGCGGCTACCTTCACCCAATGAAACGCCGCGTGTATCTCAACCACCTTTCGAGCACTCCCCTTGCGCCCGAAGTGCACGAGGCGATGCGACCGTTTTTCGAGGAGCACCATCACGGCCTGGCCGCGCGCGAGGCTATCGCCACCGCGCGCGGGCAATGCGCCCAACTCATTGGCGGCACGCCCGAAGAAATCCTCTTCACCAGCAGCGGCACCGAGGCTAACAACCTCGCCATAAAAGGCACGGCCTACGCCCAACGCGAGCGCGGCAATCACATTGTGCTTTCAAACATCGAACATCCGTCCATCGAGCAATCCGTCGCGTGGCTGGAGGAAAATGGTTTCAAAGCCACGCGCGTGCCCGTGGATGCCGAAGGATTTGTTTCGCCGAATGCCATTGCCGAAGCCGTTACGGA
>JAPKDK010000306.1 GCA_028872645.1 Verrucomicrobiota bacterium | reverse complement strand
GCTGCTGTTCAATCGCACCAATCGTCGGCAGGACACTTTGGAGGTCGTCGCCGCCCATCCCGCCACCGGCCACACACGGGTGGTGGTGCGCGAGCAGCAACCCGCGTGGCAAAACAACCGTCCGTTGATACGCTTTCTCGATGACAAAAAACGGTTCATTTGGGAAACCGAACGCACCGGTTGGAAGCAATACGAACTGCGTCACCTCAACGGCTCGCGGCTGGGCCCGCTCTCGAACCTGAACGGGAAACCCGTTACTTCGCTGGTGAAGGTCGACGAAAAAATCGGTTGGATTTATTTCACCGCGCGCAGTGGCGGGATGGAACTCAACGACCACTTGCACCGTGTACGGCTCGATGGCACCGGCCACGCGCGGCTCACGCGCAACGCACTTCATCACAGTTCGTTCAATATTTCGCCCGACCACAAATGGTTTGTGGCACGCCGCGAAGCCGTGGGCGTGCCGCCGGTCACGGCGTTGTTTGACAAGGAAGGCAAAGAAGTCGCCGTGCTTGCGCAGCAATCGGAGAGTGGTTTGAAACAAGCCAAGGCGCTAAGGCTCACCAAGCCGGAGCTATTTGCCTGCAAAGCGGCCGATGGAAAAACTTACCTTTACGGCACGCTTTACAAGCCTGCGAATTTTGATCCCAAGCGCAAGTACCCGCTATTGATTAGCGTGTACGGCGGACCCAGCTCGCGTGGGGTTTCTAATCGTTACTCGGCGGGAAATGCTTACTGCGAGTTTGGGTTTCTCGTGGCCACCATCGCCAATCGCGGCACGGCGGCGCGCGGCAAGGCATTCGAGACCGCCGGTTACCTCAAGCTCGGCACCGTGGATCTCGACGACCAAGCCGCCGGCGTGCGGCATCTCGCCAAGCGCCTGTACGTGGACGCCACGCGCGTGGGCATCGCCGGCCATTCCTACGGCGGCTATATGAGCGCGTTGGCGCTGCTGCGATATCCGGAGGTCTTCCACGTCGGCGTCGCCGGCGCGCCGGTGACGGATTGGAAAAATTACGATACCATTTATACCGAGCGCTACATGCGCACGCCCAAGGAAAACCCAGATGGCTACCGCGCCGGCTCCTGCCTCTCCTACGCAAAAAATCTAAAAGGCAAACTCCTGCTCTTACACGGCCTTATCGACGACAATGTGCACCCCGCCAACACGTGGCAACTCGCCGACGCCCTCCAGCGCGCGGGCAAGCAGTTTGATATGATGATTTACCCTCGCAGCAAACACGGCCTCATCAACCACTCCGGCAGCCTCCGCTGGCTGTACCTCCACCATCATCTGCGGCCGCAGCCGATTATTATAAAAAGCGCAGGCAAGAATGACTAAATAAAAATTATGCCAAAAAAAATAAAAGTCGCTATTTTGACCAACCAAACCGGCGCGCACGTGGGCGCGTATTTGAATGCGTTGCGTGACACGGAGGCGTGCGAGGCTGTGGTGCTGGCTGACCCCGACGGGCGTTGGATAGACAGCGCCCGCAAGGTACTCGGCGCCAAATTGAAGTCGGTGCATCGCGATGCGAAACAAATGCTCGCAAAAGAAAAGCCGGCCATGGCGATGGTGACGATGGAGGCGCGCATCGCTCCGCCGGTCATTGACCTGGCACTGGATGCAGGCTGCCATGTGTTTGCCGAGAAGCCGGCGTGTTTGCGCGCGGAGGATTTTGCGCCGCTTGTGAAGAAGGCCGACAGCAAGCATCTGCACGTCATGCTCGCGCTGGCCAATCGTGTGAACCCGGAAATCACAGTGGCTCGCAAGCTTATTGCCGACGGCGCGATTGGGAAGATTTTTGGGCTGGAGATGCACCTCGTGGCCGACCAAACGCGACTCAAGAACAAAGCTTATCACACCAAGTGGTACGCACAGAAAAAACGCGCGGGCGGCGGGCATCTCGTGTGGCTGGGCATCCACTGGCTCGACCTCGCGCAATTTGTCACCAGCGCGGCCATCACCGAGGTGGCCGGCTTCATCGCTAACGTGGGCGGTCAACCGATTGACGTCGAGGATTCTGCAGCCGCCACGCTGCGGTTTGACAACGGCGCACTGGGCACGTTGACTTCCGGTTTTTATTTAAAGCGCGGCTATCATTCGCACATCAAGATTTGGGGCTCCGAGGGATGGCTGCACCTTCAGCAGATGCTCGACCAGCCGCTCCACTGGGTCTCCCACCAGGGCGACCAAGCCGGCAAACTCCAGGAATGGAAAGGCAACCGCCAACCACGCGGTTATACCCCCTACGTTCGTGCCTGCATTGAGGCCTGCGCCAACGACACCGACCCGCCCATCAGCAACGCCGACAGTCTTCGTGCCGTCAAGGTCGTCTACTCTATCTACGAAGCGGCTACCACTGGCCGCGTGGTGCGTATTCCTGAATAATGAAAAGGAAGGCCGAGTAGCATTTTGTTTGCTCAAAAAGGCTGCCTCGGAACAGTTTTTCAGCTCACCTCCCTCAGATAGCCTTTTTTAATCGGTTTTCTTCCGCTTCTTGATCGCCGTCCAGTCATGGGTTTTCGAGAGATCATCTTCAATGGCCATTCTCACAAAACGGCGGGCTTTAGATTGAGCCAAATCGACTTGAAACAACACGTGGTGTCCTCCCGCTCCGTCGCTGTTGATCATCCTGATTTCTAACAGTTTTTCATTATGCCTGACGTGTACGTGTTCGATGTTGGGATTGCCGAGGTCATTCACCATATCTACGGGAAGGGAGTAGGTGCCGGAGGTATCCGTGATTTCCAAGGCGGATATAATCGTCTCAGGAAATCCACCATCTACACCGTATCCCGTCCACATCGCGCGCTTGCGTTCCTCCGGAAGTTGCCTCTCGTGGAACCTGATTTTAACGGTTCCCACGAAATAATCCTTAAACTTATTTTCTCCGCGCCTCCACATCTCTACGTGTGCATCGGGTTTGAAAACAGCCACCACCGGATAATGATCACTGGTGGTTTCCAGCACGGCGGATCCGCGGCATACTTTTGCTGAAACGCAGCGGTTGGCCAAGGCAGGAGTGGTCAAAATAAAATCAATGCGCTCGAGGAAGCCGCGTTGGAGTTTAGGAGTTTTGACATGGCCGAGCACGCGGGTGGGGAATGAGCCGAGCCGGAGGCTCTCGGCGTAGGTGGGCTTGGGGTGGGCGACGGCGAATTTTTCGTAGACGACGTCGCGCAGCGGCGCTTCGAGGATGCGGTTCATGATTGGGAAGATGTATTTGCCGTCGACGATGAAGCGGTCTTCGGCGCGTTTCTTGGCGTCGCCGACT
>JAPKDK010000305.1 GCA_028872645.1 Verrucomicrobiota bacterium | reverse complement strand
CTGGTGGAAGAAACTTTGGTGGGCCCGTTTGACGGCTTGAAAAATGACCTCACCTCTCTGGAAAAAGCGTTGGGCGATGCGCGATTCAAGGTGCTCCGCCGCACGCCGGGCTTCCGCGGCGCCGCGCTGCTCAATAATCAGGGACAAGCCGTCGGCATGTTTTTCCCGGGCTACTCGGGCCGCACTCCGGACGTGTTTCAAAATTTCAGCTCCTACCACAAACACGTGTTAAAGACGGATTATTTGATCGCGTTCCTCAATCATCTGCCCGATGTGCGCTACCACACGCGTCCGCCGGCACTACCCAAGCTCGCGGCGAGCGAGAAACTCAACTTCGATTCACAAGCATACCTGCTCGCCAAAGCACGGTCGGCCATGGTATTGGTGCAGGTGTCTGGCGACGAGGCACCTACTGCTGCCGCGAAGGTCGCCACAAAAGGAGGAACACGCCCATGACCCAGCTGGTCACCACCCTTGCGGGAGCATTCGGCTTTGCCCTTATTTGCGGTCTGGGATTTTATCAAGACCGCAGCTGGGATCGCACGCTCACCAGCGCCGCCATCGCCGCGCTGGCATTTGGGCTGGTGGGCCAATGGTGGATGCGCCTGTGGCTGGCCAGTTTGATGAACGCCCAACAAGAGCGGGCACAGGCGGAAATGGAACGACAGCAACAGGCTCAGGCTGAAGCTCAGGCCGCGGCCCAACAGGAGGCCCCTCCCGCATAGGAAGAATTTGACCCATGGCTCAAGCAACTACCAACTCGGAACAGAAAACAAATCGCCCCCCGGCCCAACCGCAGCGCGTGGCCGCGGCGCGAGCGTATCAAAAGACGCACCTCACTGAAGTGACCGAAGAGGAATTGCTGGTCAACTATGCACCGGTGATTAGCCAAATGGCGCATCGCTTCGCGCCCTTGGTGCAAGTGACAGTGGACGTGGATGACCTGAAAAATATCGCGTGCCTCGCGCTCATTCAAAGCGCGCACACCTTTGATCCCGGCTTGGGCGTGGTCTTCGAGGCCTATGCGCGGATGCGCATTCGCGGGGCGATTTTGGATGAGATCCGCAAGTCGCAGCCGCTTTCGCGCTCGGTGTATTCTAAACGGCGCGAGTTGGAAAGCAGCCTCGAGAGCCTGCGTATCGAACTCAATCGCCAACCCACCGAGGAGGAAATCGCCACGCGCATTGGCACCACGGTGGATGGCTACCGTGATTTGCTCGATCAATTGCGCCCGGTGATTTTTGTGCCGCTGCATCAATTGCTCGAAAGCGACGATGAATTTGGCTCGGGCGACCAGCACGTAGCCGATCTTACCCAGCCCGATCCGGCTGATAGTGCCAGTCGGCACGAGCTGCACGCGATGATTCGAGACCGAATTTTGCAGCTCTCGCGGCAGCAACAGAAGGTTTTACTCTTGTTTTATTACGAAGGATTGCGCATGAAAGACATCGCGGAGCTGATGAACATCAGCGAAGGCCGGGTGTGCCAAGTGAACACCGAAGCTGTCTTGTCATTGCGTGCCTATCTGCAACGACAGGAGCGTGTGTAACAAGGAGGAAAAACAATGCTAGTTATTGTAGGATTAATAATTATTGGAATCGGCGTGCTCACCGGCTTTGCTATGGCAGCCGGCGGCGGACACGGCATCGCCGAAATGTTTGCCAAGGCCGAATGGACCGCGGCCATGAGCCTCGTCCACGCCAACGAGTTCATCGCCTTGGGCGGAATGGTAATCGGCGCAATGATAGTGATGGCGCCGATGACCGTGCTCAAAGGCGTGATCTCACAGGCCATTGGCACTCTGAAAGGGTCACCATTCAGTAAAGCGGATTACGAGGAGCTGTTCAAATGCATGTACGAACTGTTCCAGCTCGGCCGCCGCGGCGGGATGATTGCGCTGGAAGAGCACGTCATGAATCCGGAAGCGAGCAGTCTGTTTTCCAAATACCCGAAATTTCACGCTAACCATCATGCCATAGAATTTATGTGCGACGGGCTCAAACCCATTGTGGATGGCCGCATCAAGCCGGATCAACTGGAGCCGCTGATGTCCAAAAGCCTCCACGTGATGGAAGAAGAACACCACGATCCCATTTTGGTGTTGAACAAAGTGGCGGACGGACTTCCGGCGTTTGGTATTGTGGCGGCGGTGTTGGGCATCATCGTGGTGATGATGTACAAGCTGGGCCAGGGCGGTGAGGCCGTGGGCCAAGGCATCGCCACGGCGTTGGCGGGAACATTTTTTGGTATCTTCGGCTCGTACTGCGTGGTGGGGCCGATTGCCACCTGTGCAGAATTTAATGGCCACGCGGAGATGGCGTACATGAAGGCAATCAAATCCGGCGTGGTGAGTTTCGCCAACGGCTTGCCGCCGCTGGTGGCCTGCGAAGTGGGCCGCCGCGAGCTGACATCCGATGTTCGCATGGGCTCGGGTGAACTGGAAGAGCTTCTGAAATCCTCCGGATAATCGAACCGAACTCAACCCTTTATCATAGAGAAATAAACGATGGCTGGAGCAGGAGGAGCATGGAAGGTGGCATTCGCGGACTTTGTGACCGCGATGATGGCGCTGTTTATGTTGTTGTGGATCCTGAACCAGGACGAAAAGGTGAAGGGCGAAGTGCAGCAGTATTTCAATACACGCTTCAAGAGTGTCACCAAAATGTCGGTGGGCATCATCCCCATCCAGAATGCTGATCTCATCGAAGCCAAGCGCTCGGTGTTCGACAATGCCTCGGCCATTGACCTGCAAATGATGCGCCGGATTAACAAGGACATCGTCGAGGTGTTCGCAGACAACCCAAACTTCATCGACATGAAAACCATGCGGGTGCAAATGACCAGTGAAGGATTGTTGATCGAATTTTATAACGACCCGAACCGGCGACTCTTTCAGGGCCCCAGCGCCTTGCTCACCAAATATGGGCAGACGGTGTTCGATACGCTTTCCTACGTGCTGGCGCGACACAATTCCACGCGCATCGAAGTAGAGGGCCACACCGCGAGTAATATAGAACTGAATGGCGATCCGGTAAACACATGGGAGCTCTCCACTGAACGGGCACTCGTGGCCCGGGCGGCTATGGATCGTAAAGCGATGAAGTCCAAACAATTTATTAAGGTGGCCGGCTTCAGCAACAGTAAACCGCTCAGGGATTATTTACACGACCTCAACCATTCTCATCACGACCGCGTGACCATTATGGTGCGTGCGGGAGTCCAACGCTAAATCATGGCACGCGAATTCATTCCATTTGGTGGCGATCTGGCCGAGCCCTC
>JAPKDK010000304.1 GCA_028872645.1 Verrucomicrobiota bacterium | reverse complement strand
GTAACGCTCTAGGCGGGTTTTCCATCGCCGAGGTGATGTTAGCAATCGGCGTGGTAGCTTTCGGGTTGGTGGCGGTCTTGGGAGTGCTTCCCGCCGGGCTTACGGTGCAAAAGGATAACCGCGAAGAAACCATCATCCGTTATGACGCCCAATACTGGATGACCATCTTGCGCGCGGGTATGCAGCCCACCGATGCATTGCACCAGGTGGAATGGGTGGAACTGCAGGTAGATGATGGCGTCGGTCCGGTTGTTTATCGCGCTCACCGGCCGCGGTTGGGTGGCGATGGCGCCGGGCCGGAATGGCGTAATCTGCCGCCACTGTTCAGGGGGCATCTCAAACAAGCTTCTTGGCCCACCGACGTGATCGGGTGGATGAGTATTCCAGATAACGGCACCGCGCTGGGGAGCGTGAAAAAAACCGCTCGTGTACGCGCAATGAATGGCCAGCTTTTTGATCGCATTTACGGTCGCAAAGCTTTAGTGGCCACGCGGCAGGAATTTGTGAGCGAGGGAGACACTGCCTTTCATCCATTGCCCGGCGGCGAATTTGCGTTTAGTTATCTGCTTGAAACCCACATCGCTCCGGATCCGGCCAACGTCAATCTCTGGCGCATTACGCTCACTTTTAAATGGCCGGTGTTGGACGATCCCACGCTAAAGGACTCCACCAAAAATGCAGCCGATGTGAAGACGGTTTCCACTAAGAGCTTCACTACGCTTGTTGGATCGCCACCACGGAAAACCTTGGCTCGCCAACAATTGCCGATCAACCAAAAGGGCATACTGGATGTGACCTTGCCGGGTGAAATTATTACCATTGATGAGTTGGTTGACCTGATATTTGGCGATATACGACCCCGCAGGCCATCAATCAATTCGATATTTAATTCATTAATTGCAATGGAGGCAAAAAATCTAGTGGAAGATGTTATTGAGCCCGAAGCCGAACGTGAATCACCTAACGAACCACGGCCGGATGACAAGTGGCGCATGGGGCGCACGTACGATACACACGGGCTTTACTCGCTCCGACCAATGACCGGGGCGCCTTCCAATGGCGGGTATCGGCCGGTGTTCGGGCAATTCCGGGCAGAACAGGATCGATTCCTCGGATTCAGTGAGCCGACCAATTCATTTTTTTCATCATTTTATTTTTTCACGCCTGAAAACCAATGAATCTGCTCCGCGCAATCCGCCGCCGACAAGCTGCCTACACGATGGTGGAGTTGATGGCTGCCGTGCTGATCTCGATTGTGCTGGTGGTGGCAATGTATCAAATCTTCGCACGGGTGCAGTCGGTGTTCACCACCGGCCACAGCCGCACCAAGCTTTTGGAGGAAGGCCGGGCAGTGATGGATCTCATCGTGCGCGACCTCGGGCGGATGGCACCGGCGGGTATGTTGGAGCCGAATTTCATTGCGATCCCTTATCGCACCAATCGACTGGAAACGCTTGCCTATCCCACTAACTGGGCAACGCTACGGGCCGACCAACAAAACACCTGGCTCACTACCACGGAGTCTTTTGTCAGCAGTCGCGTTTCCTTTCTGGGTCACGATGATCAATGGCAACAGATGGCATACCGGCTTGAATCGCGTGGTCAGCCAAGTTTGGAAAATGATGTGATTGGTGCCTTGTGGCGATACGAGTCTGGCCCGGTTCCCAAGCGTCATATCATTCGCTTGGTGTCATCAAACAAAGATGGCCAGTTCCAAAAACTATCGGACAATGTCGTGCATTTTCGGATGCGCGCGGTTTCACCGCACGATCCAGGACGGGCTTTGTGGGTGGATCCGATATTCACGCGACTGGATGTGCCGCTTTATGTGGAGGTGGAAATAGGACTCATCGAGGAGAAGCTAAAAAAAGAAATTCTCAACGATGCGATGGTAGAACGACTGACTGTGGAATTAGAGAGCGGGTCAATGGACTCGGCTTCGTATCGAAGGCTGACGAACCAACGCCGGGGGCGAGCGATGGAGATGCTTAGGGGAAACCTCGGGCGCATTTTGATGCTGCGGCAATTGGTGCCCATTCGTACGCAGGCAGATATTCCGCCCGCATTGTTTGTGAAGAAAACGCAAAAAGAATTTGAAGCCAATGGGTTTTCCGTAACAGGTGGGGTGGCCGGAGGCGGCTTTGCGGTGGAGGAAAACAATCCTGCGCGTTATGTGTTCATCATTGATAAATCAGGGAGCATGGCTGCAGAGCGGCGATTCATCAGCGCGCGTTTGGCGATGATTGAGACCTTGAAGAAACTGAATCCGAGCGCGTCCTTTTACGTGTTCTTTTTCAGCACCGATTCCGAGGGCATGCCCGCCGGCTCGGTGACGCCGGAAAATCCTACGCCCGGCATTGCATTGAATCTTGTGTCGGCCACGCCTGCTAACGTGGCATTTTATACTCAGTGGGTGGCAACGCGATCATACGGAGGCGGAACCAATCCTACCCAGGCATTAGACGCAGCATTTGCCATGAACCCGGATACGATTTGGTTACTGACCGATGGCCAGATCCCGGATTTCATTGTGCCCGGGATTGCAAATCTCAATGCGGCGCGCGTCACGCCGGTGCGGGTTAACACCATTGGGCTTGGGCGATCAAAAGATATTTCTGAACGCTACCTGTTACAAATCGCCGTGGATAATCAGGGTGTCTACACTTTTGTTTCTACTGATCCGGAGGAGGAGGAATGATGATGCACAAAAAAAAAGAACAAAGCGGGATGGTGCTGATCGTGGCCTTGATCATGTTGGCCTTGATTACATTCTTGGTGATTGCGTTTTTGTCCTTCACGCGGCTGGACCGCAGTGCTGTGACCATGAGCGTGAGGCAAACGGAAACATATCTGGCCATTGATGCGGGCTTGGCCCGTGCGCAATCAGCGGTGGTGAATGAGATTGTTGCCAATCGTAATTATCAGGTGTTGGTGTCCACCAATATTGACGGAGCTGCTTTCACCGCGCCAATACCGAATGCGGAACTCCTTTTGTTGCAAGCGGATCCGCGCGCGCCGGTGTATTACGATCTCAATGGCGATCGCAAGCCGGATGAGTTTCGTTATTTTTTGAATTTGAATCATGATCTCGGGGCAAACAAACAGGCTGCATTTCAGCCTACCACCACCAATCAAGTCGGCGACCCACATTGGGTTGGCATATTGGAAGATCCCAGTCGTCCCCATGGGAAAGAGAACCGGTTTGTGGCGCGCTATGCCTACATGGTGACGCCGGCGGACAAGTTGCTGGACCTTAATCACGCCCACAATAACGCCAAGACACTCGG